>JBANFU010000001.1:0-2690 GCA_037975865.1 Bacteroidota bacterium | reverse complement strand
CTAGGCGCATCGACAGTCCCATTAGGGGCAACGAAAACAGCCATCCCCCAAAAAAAACAATCCCTTTTCGCACCCTCACCAGTTTATTCAATAGACCATCCGTCATACCTCGTTCAATCCTTGGTGACCGAAGGAATCACCCAAGGAGCCATCCTAGCCATTGGCAATTTCGATTGTTCGCCTCTCACGTACTTCCACAAAATCTCATTCATCAATCGCTCATTGGCCTTGTCTTCCCGACTTAAGTCCAGTGATTCGCTCATTCGCATCAAATACGAGGTTGCTTTGGGATTGGTGGCAGAATTTACCTCATTGAGATCCACAAGCGACGGCACATGTTCAAACCCCAATGGCGATGCTGTATCAGAGAAACAACGCCACATGGGTTCGGCCCCAGCATCGTACTGACTCATCGGCGGCATCCCCAAAATCAACCCCATGGTACGCAGCATGCCGCTGGTACTGTATTTGGTGTGATCCACAAAACCGCGCTTAACAAACCCACCGGCAACATAAGCCGTGGACCGGTGCGCGTCTATGTGATCGGCCCCATTTTGTGCGTCATCCTCTAGGATAAATACGACGCTTTTTTTCCAAATGGGAGACTTAGACAAATATTCAACAAACAAACCCACCGCCAAATCATTGTCTGCAACATGGGCAAAAGGGGTAGGACGATTATTCCGCACCCCCTCGGTGTGATCATTGATAAATCGCAAGGTATTGAGTGCCGGTACTTTTTGAATGGCCAGTAGACTATCAAAATCGCGGCGCCACTGGGTAAAGCGAGTGGTATCTCTCACGCGTTCATCCCAGGAGGTAAAATAATTGCAATGCTGATTTTGAAGTACGGGAATGTTGGGTTTGTAATCATCCACAAATTCGCCATAACTGCGAAAAGAGATTCCCGCACGCTGGGCATGATCCCATAGAAATCCTTTTTGGGGATGGGCCACGGTGAGCTGTCCTTCGTACACATAATTACCCCCCCTACCACCGTAATGAGTAGGCCATGTTTTTTCCGTGTAATCGTTGGCATAAGCGGCGGTGCTCCAATTATGTCCATCTGCACTCACCTCCGCATCCACGTAAAAATGATCTAACAGAACAAATTCTTCCACCAACTTATGCTGATTGGGCGTGATATTTCTTCCAAACAACAACAGCGAAGTATCGCCATCGCCATGGGGCAGATCAGACAGCACTTGGTCGTAGGTGCGATTTTCTTTGATAATGTAGAATACATGTTTGATGGGCGATGTGTCCCCCTCTTTGTTGGGTATGGGATTCGACGTGGGGATATTTTGCACGCGGCCCTGAGCGCCAGCGAAGGGAGAATTGGCATACACAGTCAAGGTGTTTTCACTTAACTTTTCGCCATTTAAAACCTCTTGCGCTTCAATAATCTGCAGTCCGCCTCGGAACAGGCTTCCGATATATTGTACTTTTTGCGCGGTAGTTTGTCCTTGTTGATATTCAGTTTTTGTCTTGCGCTCCATGGGATTGGGTCCCTGAGGATTAGACATCGAACCAAAACCTTTACCACAAGCCACGGCAATTTGATTGTCCCATGCCAATACTTGTGTTGGATACCAACCCGTTGGCACAAAACCCTTGAATCTGTATCGGCCTAACTTTTTGACATCGAAAACCGCCAAAGCATTGTTATCCGCATTCGCTGCTACCAGTATTTTACCATTTTGCAACAAAGTCAACGCATTCGTTCCGCTGCCAGTGAGGTTTGTACCATATAAACCGGCCCGCAATATTTCGACCCCACTACGTTCATTCAAATGTATCACATGCACTGTATTGTCATCCGCGCAAGCCACAAACAACCGATTTCCTTTGGCATCATACTTCATTTCATTGGGGTTGTCGCCTACCACTATTTTTGACTCCCATCGCCTTTCAACCACATTGAAAACACCAACAGAGGCATCGCCCCAATGACTCACAAATACTTTACCCCGTCCATCACCCGAAACGGCATACCCCGCCGATGGCAATTTCCACTGTTGTCTTACACCAAAATCGTTGAGAGATATCTGGTAGAGACTCGAATCTTCTTTCGTTGCCACAAACAAGTCATGGCTTTGAGGGTCAACATACAACCCCGTTGGAGAAATCTTTACAGGCCACGGATCGCCCAAATGAATGGAATCGAGATACTGTAATTTGCCTTCGTTAAATTGATATCGATTGATAACGTTCAAATTGGCACCGGTAGAAAAAAGCTGATTGGATTTGGCATCAAAGGCCAAGCCATAAAATGTGGCCTTCACGGGCAAACTATCTGTGATCATTTTGCGCTGCATATCAAACACCATCAAAGAATGATCGCTCTGACCCGCATTGGCCACCACCAAGTATCGATTGGAAGGGTCCAAAATCATCTGCATTGGCAAATCGCCCAGTGAATATTTTTCGCCTTTTGGCGATAATTTCCACCCGTTGGGAAGTTCTGTTTGCGCAAACAAGGGGAGCAGCCCGCCAACTGTGGCAAGCAAACAAATCAATAGGTATTTACTGCTATTTGTGATTGTCATAAAATTCGTTTCGTTGTGTATTTTCATCATCCATGGCTTCTGACATTTTTAATTCTCTCCACGGAATGTTTCTGTTGTATTTTCTCAGGGCAACCGCTGGATCAAATACCCTGAGGTCGCTGGGCTCCAAAGTGTATGGAG
>JBANFU010000248.1:0-3326 GCA_037975865.1 Bacteroidota bacterium | reverse complement strand
GTTGGTTTGAGTACAACAGCTTGTTGACGCGCTTGCGCACCCGTTATTTTAAAAATAACACTTCGGTACTGTCGATTGGTATTTTTTACAAAGAAAAAGAGTTTGATGGCAAGGACATTTGTGCGGTAAACCTGGGCAATACACTGGCCATCAACGCAGAGGTGAAATCGATCTTGGAAACGGTGGATAAGGGCATGATGTTTTATCATACCAAGGACTCTGCTGCGCCGTTGACAGAACTTTCGAAGAAGTTTGATTTTGTGTTGGCCCATGATTTTGTTGAACAATCCTACGACGAAGAGGATGGTGATGGAGGCGTTGATAGCGAATCCAAAGGCAACAACCACATAGGATTTACGGTGGCTGGACGGAATATGATGTCGCAATTTTTGAGTGATGATCTGATTAAGCACTTCGGCGACAATGGGTATACCCTGGGCGATGCCAAACAGTTTTACGTGCCCATGGGATTGACGTTTTTGGGTAAACATGGCCAATTGGAAATGGGTTATGCCCGCGGCAAGAAGAATTTGTTTGTAGGCAGCGACGGCGAGCGACTTTCTTACAGGGCCCATATGTATCACGTGGATGCAGGATTGCACGCGGGCAGCGAGCTTTCTAAGTGGCAATGGGGGTTGGGATTGCGTGCGTTTTGTGTGGATCACCAGATTAAATATGTACCGCCAACAGTGAATTTCGGAAACCCCGTGGTGAATGGAGTTCAAACGATTCAGTCTCGCGAATGGGTTCCTGGCGCTTATGTGTCGTTGCGTTTCAGGCCACACGCCGGGATTTCCTTGTTTATCAAAGCCGGTTATCAGGAATCGCAGGCGAAAAATCGCCCTTGGCAGTACAAAGAAACGGGCTTGAACTATTTCAATGGACAGAGTTTGGGAGGTTTGAAAGCGGGCGTATTTGCTGAAATGGGACTTACCCTCAACTTGGATACAATGGATTGATATGAAGTGGACAAAAGAAATTCCGAATTTGATTACCCTGAGCAACATGGCTTGTGGCCTGTTGGGGATAGGGTTTGTGATGGCAGGACAGGAGTGGTTGGGTTTTGTGATGATGTTGTTGGGTGCCGGACTGGATTTTTTTGATGGATTTGCTGCGCGAAAATTGGGGGTTGCTGGGGAGATGGGCAAGCAGCTCGACTCGATGGCCGATGTTGTAACGTTTGGTGTATTGCCGGGATTGATTTGGAAGGCGATGATGGAATATCAGGGATACTGTCCCCCCGATCGCTTCTGTATCAATGGCTACGTTTGGATGTTGATTCCACTGGCGGCGGGATACCGCTTGGCGAAGTTCAATATTGATACGCGACAAACCACAGGTTTTTTGGGCATTCCTACACCCATAACGGGGTTGGTATTGGGTTCTTTTGCGTGGATGAGTTACAATTTGGGCAATCCGGGCGATTTGTGGTTCATCGACAAACCCTTGATTGATCTGAGACCTGTATTCAATTCGTTTTGGGTTTGGTTGTATATGCCATTGTTGACGGCTTATATGATGGTAAGTGATATACCCATGTTGGCGATGAAATTTGCAGCCAACGACCCCTTGCGGAAATATAAATTGTCGTTGGTGGGTTTGGCCATTCCCTGTGCATTGTTTGGTTCGGCAGGATTCATCGTTTTTTACTTTTTGTATATAATTGTATCGCTTTTAGCGAACTTTGCCCATAAATCGAACGGAAAATGAAAAAAATAGGCATCATCATGGGAAGTGACAGCGACTTGCCGGTCATGAAAGAGGCAGGGGAGATTTTAGACGCTTTGGGTGTTGACTATGAAATCACGGTGGTGAGCGCTCACAGAACGCCCAAGCGATTGATGGAATATTCCGAGTCTGCGGCTTCGCGTGGTTTGGAGGTAATCATTGCGGGTGCGGGTGGTGCGGCCCATTTGCCGGGTATGGTAGCCTCGTTTACCCATTTGCCGGTGATTGGAGTGCCTGTACAAACCAAAACCATGAGTGGGATGGACAGTTTGTATTCGATTGTACAAATGCCTCCGGGGGTTCCCGTGGCTACGGTGGCCATCAATGGCGCCAAGAATGCGGGTATTTTGGCAGCACAAATTTTGGGTGTGGCTGACAAAACCGTTGCACAGCGAGTGTCGGCCTACAAAGAGTCCATGCGGATTGAGGTGATGGGCAAAGCCGAGAAATTGGAGCAAGAAGGCTGGAAGAAGTATTTGGGCGAATAAGGTGTAAGCACGATGATCATTGTAGGTCAAGCCTTGGTGTCGGAAGACATCCTAGAAAAAAAATTCGAGTGTCAGATATTGAGTTGCAAAGGGGCTTGTTGCGTTCAGGGCGATGCTGGGGCGCCGTTGGATGCGGCCGAGCTGGAGATCATTGCGGCCGAATACGATAAAGTGGTTCCTTTCATGGCTGAAGCCGGTTTGGAGAAGGTGGCGGAAGTGGGGTTTCACGAAAAGGATCGAGATGGGGATTTGGTGACCACCTGTCTACCCACAGGAGAATGTGTGTTTGTGGTGTATGACGAATCGGGCATCGCAGGCTGCGCCATCGAAAAGGCCTACTTCGCCGATAAAACGTGGTTTCGCAAACCATTAAGTTGTCATTTGTACCCCATCAGGGCCAAACAATACGGGGAATACATGGCGCTGAACTATCACAGTTGGAATCTGTGTTCTGAAGCTTGCAGGGTGGGAGAAGAAAAGAAAGTGCCCGTATATCGCTTTTTAAAGGAGGCGTTGACACGCAAAATGGGTCCGTCTTGGTACGAGGAGTTTGAAGCCATTGCCGAAGCTTGGGAAGCCCAGAAACCGCGTTGATAAATCCATCAAGGATGAGAAAGTAATACGCTCATCAATCCCAAGAGCATGGTGAATTTTAACCATTTGCTGATTTTTTTATAATCGCGTTTTTGATGGGCTTTGGATGTCATGTACATTGCCCGCAGCAGCACGGGGATGAGAACCGCCGAGAGATAAATCGGAAACAGTAATGCTGTTACATGGAAGGGTGATTGCACATTGAGGAATGGTGCCACGACCAGCAGGTAACTGGCGGTTCCCAGAAACAAGATGATGGTGCCAAGAATGACGTTGGTGAGCAGGTTGGTTTTTTGGGTGCCATGAACAATGGGGAAGGTTTCACATCCTTGTTGTTTATCCCCTTCAATGTCTTCCGCGTCTTTGATCAATTCCCGGGCAAAAGTGAGCAAAAAGGCCAAGAACGCATATTCAGCAAAATATCCTTGGCTGATTTGATAGATGCCGCGAGAGGCCACGTAAATGACGCTGCCCGACATAAAAGCAATGAGGAGATTTCCTGGCAAGCCCATTGCC
>JBANFU010000244.1:0-7272 GCA_037975865.1 Bacteroidota bacterium | reverse complement strand
GCCCCGAAACATCCCCTTTTTCTGTCCTTCCGAACTCGAAGTCGCATAAACCACCCCATTCGAGGTTACGGCAACATCGGTAAAATAACCACCCGGAAGCAAATTGGACCAAGTTTTCCCGCCATCAAAACTGCGTTGCACTTGATTGTAACAAGCGGCGTACATTTCTTGCACCGTATCGTGGGCCGAGGCGTCCAGGGCGATATTCCAGACCAATTGCCATCCTGTTGAAAAGGAAACGGGATTGCCCGCGGCTGTGCTGCTGATGGGCGACCAGCTTTTTCCCGAATCCTGAGAAACAAACAGACCATCACCCAAATAATAAGCACCCCGGGCACCCGCACTCTGTCCGTATGCCTCGCCTGTACCCATATACCAAATGTGTTGGTGGTTGGCACGCACGTCCTGCACCAAGCAAGTGGCGGATCTCAACTCGTTGGTTTTTTGAACTGCATTCCAGGTTTTTCCGCCGTTGGTGCTGAGCCACATCCCCCCGGAAACAGAACCTGCCAATATTCTTTGGGTATCGGCCACATCGATGCCAATGGCCCGGGTGCGACCCCCAATAAAATAAGGACCGCGGTGCTGCCAACCACTGGCGGTGCGCGCGATGGGGTTCACATCCGTGCTTTTGGGCAGTGTTGAGACAAAATTAATTTCTCGCATGCGCATGTCCAATGGGATTTGACCTGTCTCGGGGTCGGCCAAGCGCTTCAATTCCCATTGTGTTCTGGCGGTAGCGCCGTATTCCATGGCCGATTGTTGCGATTTAAGATCCATCCCCAATCCCAGTGTTAAAAAACCCAGGATACAGCTGCGGCGAAATTCTTGTAATGTCATGACTTACGAATTTAAGCCCCTACAATGAAAATGTTGTTACTTTGTTTTCATGAATCACAGGAGATTGGGATGGATTTTGGGCCTAACAGCCATCATCACATTGGGATTTGCGGGTGTACCCAACAAAGCCCAAGAAAATCCCCTTGCCGTTGGCATCGATACCTCGGTGAGTAAACCTTTTGTGATGGGTAAATTCACCGCGAATAGCCATGCGCGTTTTGCGGCCGTGCCCCCGATGATTTGCAGCAAGCCCATGTACCTTCAAAAAGAGGTGATCGAATCATTTCAACGCATGCGAAGGTCGGCCATGACGGCGGGAATTGACTTAAAAATCATCTCCGGAACGCGCAATTTTTGGGAACAAAAAGCGATTTGGGAACGCAAGTGGTCGGCCAACACAGCGCGTTTTGGCACCGGCGCTGCCAATGCCAAGCACATTTTGTTATACAGCAGCATGCCGGGGAGCAGCAGGCACCATTGGGGCACAGACATCGACATTAACGCCCTGGAGCCCAGCTATTTTCGCACTGGCCGGGGTTTGGCGGAGATCACCTGGCTGCGCAAACACGCCAAGGAATTTGGTTTTTTCGAGGTATACTCTCCCCGTGCCACCGGCCGATTAACAGGGTATGAACCCGAGGCTTGGCATTGGTCCTATTTACCCTTGGCCAATCAGTATTTAACCTACTACAGCAACCACGTGACAGCCGCCGATTTTACCGGATTTTACGGCAGCGGACTGGCAGCAGAAATTCGAATTATTGAGGATTACGTGAAGGGCGTTTCTACGCAATAAGGTCGTTCTGAAAGAATCGGATTATACGTCGCACAGCGGCGAAAATCATCCGTTATACTTTGGCTGCTTTTTTAAACCGCCGTTGTGACACAAGAAAGTAACCAAACAACAAACCTGACACATCAGCAAACACATCCGCCAGCTCCGCTGACCGATGAAAGGGCATTATTTTTTGCAATAGTTCTATTCCAATTCCAATTATCACAGCCAAGATGACAAATTGATTTGCAAATGGATATAATCTCGTAGTTTCTAAATCCCAAATTAAAAAAAGCACAAAATACAATCCAAAGTGAACCCATTTATCAATCTCTAAATTATGAGTCCACCCAATGCCTCGTCCGATATTGGGTGAAGGAGAAAGGCATAAAACAAAAATCAGTACAAGAAAACCGATGGTTTTCTTGTACTGATTTAAAAACTTCAATATCGACATGGGCAATTATCCCACCATGGCGGTGTAATCGGCGTGACTCATCAAGCCGTCTACTTCTGCAGGGTTACTCATTTTTACTTTCACCATCCAACCATCACCGTAAGGATCGCTGTTCACCGACTCAGGTGCTGAATCCAAACCGCCGTTCACTTCAATCACTTCTCCACTCACAGGCATGTACAAATCGCTCACTGTTTTCACCGCTTCTACGGTACCAAAAACTTCATGGGCCGACAAGGTATCACCTTGAGAAGAAATGTCTACGAAAACGATATCGCCCAATTCACTTTGCGCGAAGTCTGTAATTCCGATTGTGGCTACATCGCCATCCACCATAACCCATTCATGGTCTTTGGTGTACTTTAAATTATCTGGGAAGTTCATAGTGTGTTAGTTTTGTTTTTGGCTCCAAATGATTTGAAGCAAGGTTGATACTTTCTTTTTCAGTTCTTTTCGATTGACGATAAAATCCAAGAATCCGTGTTCCACCAAGAACTCAGAACTCTGGAACCCTTTGGGCAAATCGCGGCCGATGGTTTCTCTGATCACGCGCGGACCTGCGAAGCCAATCAACGCCTCGGGTTCCGCGATATTCACATCGCCCAACATCGCAAAGGAGGCTGTAACACCACCCGTAGTAGGGTTTGTGAGCAACGAAATGTAGGGTATGCCGGCGCGATCGAGCAGGGCCAATTTCGCACTGGTCTTGGCCATTTGCATCAGTGAAAACGCCGCTTCCATCATTCGTGCGCCTCCAGATTTGGATATCATCATGAAAGGCGTGCGGGTTGCCAAAGAGTAATCAATGGCACGGGCAATCTTCTCTCCCACAACGCTACCCATGGAGCCGCCGATGAAGTTAAAATCCATACAAGCCACCATCAAAGGCTGACCGTTGATATTTCCGTGGGCCGTTCTCACGGCGTCTTTCAAGCCTGTTTTGCGCTGAGCCACCACAATTCGATCCGAGTATGGTGCAGAGTCGGTAAAGCTCAACGGATCACCGCTACTCAAATTGGCATTGATTTCGGTAAACTGGTTGTCATCGAATAGAATATCAAAATATTCCATAGAACCCACGCGCTCATGGTAGCCACAGGCCCCGCAAACGTAGTGGTTTACAATCCAATCTTTGGTGGGCGCTACTTCTTTGCAACGCTTGCACTTTTCCCAAAGACCATCGGGCGTGGGCTTTTTATCCTTGGTTTTTGTCAGGATACCGCTCCACGTACGCTGATACCATTTTGGACCGTCACCCGCGAGATCGTCGTCGTCTTCGAAATCGAGATTCATGCGAGCAAATTAAGCCAAAGTGATGCTGCTATCCAAATACACATCTTGAACAGTATTCAACAATTGAACACCTTCGTTCATGGGTTTTTGGAATGCTTTGCGACCCAAGATCAAACCAGATCCACCGGCGCGCTTGTTTACAACGGCTGTGAATACGGCTTCTTCCATGTCGCCCTGTCCTTTCGACTCCCCTCCTGAGTTAATCAAGCCGGCTCTGCCCATGTAGCAGTTGGCCAATTGATAGCGGGTAAGATCGATGGGGTGATCAGAAGACAATTCACTGTATACTTTGGGGTGTGTTTTGCCGTGTTTGGTGGCATTATAACCGCCGTTGTTCACGGGCAATTTTTGTTTGATGATATCGGCTTGGATGGTCACACCCAAGTGATTTGCTTGTCCACTCAAATCGGCACTGGCATGGTAGTCAATACCATCCACTTTGAACCCATTGTTACGGGTGTAGCACCACAAGATGGTAGCCATTCCCAATTCATGGGCACGCTCGAATGCTTGGGCCACTTCAATGATCTGACGTCCGCTTTCTGGACTGCCGAAATAGATGGTAGCACCAACAGCTGTTGCGCCCATATTCCAGGCATCCTCAACAGAGCCGAACATAATTTGGTCGTATTTGTTGGGGTATGACAAGAATTCGTTGTGGTTGATCTTTACGACGAACGGAATTCTGTGCGCGTATTTGCGGGCGTGCATCGCTAATACACCGTAGGTTGACGCTACGGCATTGCAACCCCCTTCGATGGCCAATTTGATGATGTTTTCAGAATCGAAATAGATGGGGTTGGGTGCGAAAGAGGATCCGGCGCTGTGCTCAATACCTTGATCCACGGGCAAAATGCTCAAATAACCTGTATTTGCCAAACGACCGTTGCCGTACAACTGCTGCAAGCTCTTCAATACCTGAGGGTTGCGGTTTGATTGCGCAAAAATGCGATCTACGAAGTCAGCACCAGGCGCGTGAATCATAGACTGATCGATGGTTTTACAGTTGTGATTCAACAAGAATTCTGCTTGTGAACCGAGCAAGGATTGAATTTGAGATTGAGCCATTGCGTTTCTTTTTGTATTAAGTTTGATGCAAATTTAACCTTTTTTCCCATGATACAGGTAACCGCCATCACAAACCCACAAGATATGGCCAATGCTTTTGATATACGAAGAATCGTATTTGTGATTGAACAGGAATGTCCACCCGATGAGGAATACGATGAACACGAGACAAGCAGTCAACATTTTTTGGCCAAAAACCAAGGGCTAGCGGTTGGCACTTGTCGGTTCCGGTCCACTGATTACGGCTACAAACTAGAGCGTTTTGCCGTACTGAAAGAGCACCGCGGCAGCGGTGCGGGCGCGGCCCTTTTGTTGCATTGCCTGAATACAATCTCCCCCACTTTTGACTTTTCCCAGGGCAACATTTATCTGCACGCCCAAGAACACGCCATGGGTTTCTATGAAAAGCATGGATTTGTAGCTCAAGGAGATCGGTTTTTCGAAGCGGGCATCCCACACTTCAAAATGACCTATCAACCGGGCTAACGCAGGATTACAAATTGCTTTGTTTGGCCACCAAACTTCAGCAGGTACACGCCCGACATCAAATCAGAAACATCCAATTTTATCGTGCCCTCAGTGGCAGCAGACATTGTCTCCATTATGCGTGGAGCAGACAGGACCACAGCGCCTTTGGCATCCAGAATTTGTATGGATTGACCCTCTGTTCCCATTGAATTCCAAAGCCACAAGACATCGTTGGCTGGCACGGGATACAGTCGCCATTGTAGGCCTTGATCTGGGTCAAATGCGTCATCCACGCCCACCATCGCATTGGTGGTGAACTTCCAAGTGGCACTGTAATTCTTGGATATTTTATCTCCCATCGCCAGCACAGCCCACTGACAAGGCATGTTGGCCGGCAAATTGCTCACCACAGTCCAAGTAGAATCGGTAAAATTCTGATACAACAACTTACCTGTAGACGTCTGAAAAATCGAAATCAAATACTGAGAGGCACCGGGCACCGGGTTCCAAATAAACTTGGAAACTTTTGAGTTGATGTTGGATGAACCATTGGCCGGACTTCTCAACATCGGCGGGGCCATTTCAGACACTTTGGTAATTTTGAAGGGGACAGACACAGACCAATTGCTTTTGGAACGGACGTTTGAATATCGCACCCGAAAAAAATAATCGCCTGGACCAGAAACCGGCAGATCTCCGGTATTGCCTCCATTGGCCGAAAAAAAGACACCATCCAATTGGGTGAAAGCGGCATCTTTGGCCACTTGAAATTCCAAATCCGCCGTACCGGTTTTCCCCGCAATATTGTATGGCACCGACTCGGCAAATGATTGGCCCGACCCCGGCCCCCAGATGGTAGGCACGATGGTATTGTTGATTTTATACATCCGTGGTGTACTCAACCCTTTGGCCGATCGCGCATACACCTTGTAATACACAGTTGGGTAATCCATTTGAATGTCATTCACTACCACACTCATGGATGTTGTTGTTGGACTCACAGTAAACAATTTGGCCGTTTTAAAACTGGAGTCCACATCGGCCTGAATGTAATAGCCCGTGACCCCGTTCATGGGAAAGAAATCGAACTGCTGAACCAGAGAAAAATTCTGTCCCAAAGTACTTCCCTGCAACTGCCAATACAGGGCCGATGAAGGGGCACTCCACGACATCCAATCTGTGCCATTTCCGGTGCGATAGCGCAAATAACAGTTGCGAAACTTGGCAAAATCATCGCTGGTAAAGGGCATATACCGATTGGCGTTCAAGGGTGCGTAGGTGGAATCCCATTGAATCAATCGAGAGGAATTGAATTTTGTGGTGGTATCGGCTTGCCATTGAATCACTGATAAATTGGGTCCCAAATTGGCTTGGGCTGTGCGAAAGGCATTGCCTTGGCTCGACAGGATGGGCGCTGGAAGGACCGTAGACGTGGTATATTTCACCACATTAGACCATCCGGTTACCAAACTGCGATGAACAACCCGGTACCGCACGAAGTTTGTCCCCGATTTCAGCGTAAGGGTCACAAAGTATTCCGACGTTTTGAACGTGGTTGGATTGGTAAACAACGAATCACTCGAACGTTGATATTCATAGAACACCGAGGTATCCGTGTAATTGTTGTAAACATAGATGGCCAAGCTTACCGAAGGCGCAACAATCAACGTATTTACTGTACCACCGCCGCTCATGGACGGTTGATACTTCAGTGCAAAGGTGTGGGTTGGTCCCCATGAGGCGGTGTCCTTACGCAAAAAATACCGCGATCGCATGTATAGTGTGGTATTCTGTGGCAGCCCTCTCAACCGCGCATAGAGGGTGGTATATTGATTGCCTTCGAACGAATCGTGCGGATACATTTGACCACGCAGCAAGGGGGTTGAGAAATCCGCTGTGGCACTTACTTCGTATTGCAGATTGGTGGCGGAGAAACCATACATAAATTCAGGCATCACAGCCGTAAAATCAAAATGAGACGATGCATTTTGCGTGGGTAAGGCTTTGGATGCCGTGCTAAATTTGGTAGTATTACTCCATGCCCCTTGTAAACCCGCTCGCCAAGCTCTCGCCCGAACATACCATGTCTGCGACATCTTCAATTGGATCTTGGGCAATTTGACGCAATTCGCACACACATTGTAATAGGATTTATAGCTCTTCTTCCCAACTGAATTAAAGGTGGGTGTACTGTCGAGCTCTACCAAAAACGAATCGGCCAATCCAGTGGTTAAACTGATAGAAAAATCGGGCTGTAACGCCACATTGATTGCGTTGTTTGAGGGCGAATAAATGGTTGGCTTCACCGGCTGCGCCTGTGAGATGGCAAACCCGAAGAACCCCAACAGAAAACCTATAACCTTTACTTTCA
>JBANFU010000098.1:0-6523 GCA_037975865.1 Bacteroidota bacterium | reverse complement strand
TCGTAACCCAATGCCGCGTATTCACTCAGCAAAGAGTTGAAAATACTCAATTTGGCCTGACTCTCGGTGAGGTTGTTCGAAGGTGCATACTCTTGCTCGCTGTCTTCCTTTTTGATAACCGCATGTCGGTGCGAGAAAGTGCCACGCTCCACATCTTGACCCACCATTCTCACGGGGTGACCTTCGGCCAAAAGGGTGGCATAGGCCAACAATTCGCCCATGGCCCAATCGAAGGTGCCGTTATCAACCATTTTTGCGCGCTCTGCAAAGAGGTTTTGTACTTTTTTGATAGGCAAGTTGTCTTCGGGGATGAAGGCCAATTTTTTGCCCAAGGTTTGTATGGTTTTTACATCAACGCCCGTTTTTACTGGGTTTTGGAAATCCTTAGATTTTGCGTGGTGGAACCCTTCCCAGGTGTTTTTGACATCTGAAGTTTTGGGTTTGAAATCGCCTTTGGCTTCTTCAAATTTGGCTTGCAATTGCGCGCGGAAATCGGCTTCCATCTCTTGGGCCAAAGCCGCATCGATATCGCCACGCTCCATGAGTTTTTGCTTGTAAATCTCTCTAGGATTGATGTGTTTGTCGATCAACTTGTACATCGCTGGCTGGGTAAAACGGGGCTCATCACCCTCGTTGTGTCCGTATTTTCGGTATCCCAACAAATCGATGAAAATGTCTTGGTTGAACTCGAGGCGATAGGCCATGGCCAATTTCACGGCATGTACCACAGCTTCTACATCGTCTGCGTTCACGTGCAACACGGGGCAAAGGGTTACTTTGGCCACATCGGTACAATAGGTAGAAGTTCTGGCGTCGAGGTAATTGGTGGTAAAACCAATTTGGTTGTTGGTAACCACGTGGATGGTTCCGCCCACGTAATAGGCTTCCAAACCACTCATCTGCACCACTTCGTACATGATGCCTTGACCTGCGATAGCGGCATCGCCATGAATCAAGATCGGACAGATTTTGGTGACATCGCCCTGGTATTTGCTGTCGAGTTTGGCACGAACGAGGCCTTTCACCACGGGGTTCACCGCCTCGAGGTGTGAGGGGTTGTCGGCCAAACGCAAGTGTACTTTTCGGCCGCTGGCGGTATCGATGTCGGTGCTGTAACCGAGGTGATATTTTACATCGCCTTCAAAATCTTCGAAGCCTTCTTCGGTTTCATTTTGGAAGACTTTGCCTTCGAATTCGCCAAAAATTTGGCTGTAGGTTTTGTTAAAGATGTTGGCCAATACATTCAAGCGACCGCGGTGCGCCATCCCCATCACAAACTCTTCCACGCCGAGACCGGCACCGTATTGAACCACGGCATCCAAGGCGGGCACCAAACACTCCAATCCTTCCAAGGAGAAGCGCTTTTGCCCGATGTATTTGGTGTGCAAGAAGTTCTCAAACACGGTGGCTTGGTTCAATTTCTTGAGGAAGTGACGTTTTTCGTCGGTATTGAGGTTGGGAATATTTTTGGTTTGCTCGAAACGACTTTGCAACCACTCGCGGCGTTTGGGGTCGCGGATGTAGCTGAACTCACAACCGATGCTTTGGCAATAGGTTTCTTCAAGCAGGGCGATGATGTCTTTGAGTTTGGCAGGGCCCATGCCCACTTCGTGACCGGCGTTGAAGGTTTTTTCCAAATCGGCGGTTTCGAGACCAAAGTTTTGGATATCGAGGGTGGGGGTATACTGCCTGCGCTGACGCAAGGGGTTGGTTTTTGAGAAGAGGTGTCCACGCTGTCTGTATCCTTGGATGAGGTTCATGACATGGATTTCTTTGAGGGCATCTTCGCTAATGGCGCTGCCGGATTCAAATTTCTGGGTGCCCAAATCGAAGCCTTCGAAGAACTTTCTCCAGCCAAAATCCACGCTTTCGGCATTGGCTTGGTACTGTTGGTAAAGGTTGTCGATGGCTACGGGATCGGCATTGGTCAAGAAAGAAGTATCTGGAGCGCTCATAATCAAACGCAAATTTACCCAAAATGAGTGAGGTATAAAAATCGCGTAGCGAAGTGTTTAGAAGGGGGTGGCGATGCCGGTGGCAGTGGCTTGGGTCATCGGCCAAATTTGGGCAAGTGCCCACATCAAAATGCAGCCAAACAGGAAGGCATCGAAGCGATCCAAAGCACCGCCATGACCCGGTAAAAACTGGCCACTGTCTTTGATGCCTTTTTCGCGTTTGAGGGCGCTTTCGAAGAGGTCGCCTGCGGTACCAAACACACTCATGAGTGCCCCAAGGATGGCGCCTTGCCAGATGTTGGTGATGTCAAAGAAGGCGTAAAAACAATAGGCGCCAACGGCCGCGGTGAGCAGGGTGCCACCGATGAATCCTTCCCAGGTTTTCTTGGGCGATAATTCGGCATGCAAGGGGGTTTTTCCGAAGGCCCTGCCGTTGAGGTAGGCAAAGGTATCGGAGCTCCAAATGAGGATGAAGACCAGCAGCACCGGCCCGCGCAAGTAGTTGGGGGCGTTCCACATTTCGGGGAAATCGGGTCCGGGTTTGGGACTTATGAAGCCACCCGATGGCCAAGTCAGGTAATTCAAGGCATGGGGTGTGTGGGGTGCTCCGGAAGCCAAGTGTTGACTTTGACAGAGCAACAAAAACAGGTAGATGGGCAAGGCGATATACAGGATCCCGAGGCCCAGATTTTTGGCTTGGTTGAGGGCGGCGATGCCTTGGGTAAAGAGGCGATGCGTGATCCACAAAAGGGCAATGAGGGCGGCGATGCCAGCGGCTTGCAAAGGGGTGAGGTTGGTGACGAAGGGCGATAAAAACAGCCAAGTGTATAGACCAAAGCCCCTTGCTGCGCTTTTGCTTGCCTCATGGATGCGGGCCCATTCGAAGGCACAGAAAAAGGCGATTACGAACATCAGAATCGACAAAGTCGCGGGCGAAAGCAGGATGCAAACTACAACGGTTATCGCATAGAAAAATCCAGAGATGGCACGCAAGGTGAAATTGTTCATGGCGTTATTTTTTCAGGGTGAGGAAAAGTCCGGCCGAAGTTACAGGAATGGCGATGATGTATACGGCGGGTTGCGCCAACCAAGCTTCGGCGTTAAAGAAAATTCCTGTTTTTTGGAACTGCTGCAGGGTGAGGTAGTGGATCAGGACGGTACTGCCGTTGAAAATGAAGTGTGAGAGGGTAGAATACCACAGGGATCCTGTGGCTACATAGACGAGTCCAAAGATGAGTCCCATGGCGAAAATGCCCACGAATTCGAAGGGCGAAAAGTGGATGGTTGCGAAAACAAAGGCTTGAAACAGGATGGCACTTCTGCGGGTTTGAAAACTCTGTGCGGCCATGGTGGTGATGAGTCCACGGAAGACGTACTCCTCAAAAATGGCGGGCATGAGGGCCAAGATGAATAGGCAGACAAACAGCTCTGGGAGAACTTCCATGTCGAGCATCGCTTCAAATATTGCTTGTCGTTTGGTATCCAGCAGCGCAAACGCGCGGGAAAAATCGCCCAGGGGTAGGTGTTTGAAAAAGGCGGTAGACAGGGCCACGAGGGGAATCATGCCGAGGGCGAGGAGGGTGGAACCCAGGAGTTTTTTGCCGCTCAGTTTTTGGGTGTATCCTCCGATTTGGTTGGGCTTGTATTGGGCGATCAGGGTGATGAGCAGTCCGGGGATGGCCATGAAGGCGGTGAATTGCAGCAAGTTGCCCCAGCGCAACACATTGATTCCCAAGGCCGAGCGCGAGGGGTGGTTCAGTAGTTGCGAGGTTTGATCGGCCGAAAGACCGTAAAGGATTTTGCCCATCAGTTGGGATAGGCCCAGACCCACCAGGCTGAAAACGATGATGGTAAATAGCAGGGCACCTACGCCCCACAGATTTCTCAGTGGATTGGTTGAAGGGGTTTGTGAAAGCATCCGTAACTTTGCAGCAAAGTTGGTAAAAATCGGCGACATAGCGTTGGGAGAATTTCCGTTGTTGTTGGCACCCATGGAAGACGTGAGTGATCCGCCGTTTCGGTATGTGTGCAAGCAACATGGGGCCGACCTGATGTACACGGAATTTATTAGCAGCGAGGGATTGATTCGGGATGCGGTGAAGAGTCGACAGAAGCTCGATATTTTCGATTACGAACGACCGATAGGCATTCAGATTTTCGGGGGCGACGAAGAGGCGATGGGATTGGCAGCCAAGATTGTGGATGCCACGCAGCCGGATTTGTTGGACATCAATTTTGGCTGTCCGGTACAGAAAGTGGTTTGCAAGGGCGCGGGTGCGGGGGTGTTGAAGGACATTGATTTGATGGTGAGATTGACCTCGGCGGTGGTGAAAAGCACCTCGTTGCCGGTAACGGTGAAAACGCGCTTGGGTTGGGACGACAGTACTAAGAACATTGAGGAGGTGGCCGAACGGTTGCAGGATGTGGGGATCAAGGCCCTGACGATTCACGGCAGAACGCGGGTACAGTTGTACAAGGGAGAGGCGGATTGGACGTTGATTTCGAAGGTGAAAAACAACCCGCGCATTCAAATTCCCATTTTTGGGAATGGGGATATTGATACGCCACAGAAGGCGTTGGAGTACAAAAATCGCTATGGGGTGGATGGGATCATGATTGGCAGGGCCAGCATTGGATATCCATGGATTTTCAGGGAGGTAAAGCATTTTATGGCCACGGGAGAGGTACTGGATGGTCCTACATTGGCGGAGCGATTGGATGCATGCAGAACCCATTTTGAGAAGAGTGTGGAGTGGAAAGGTCCGAAGGTTGGGGTGTTTGAAATGCGCAGGCATTATGCGAACTATTTCAAGGGGTTACCAAATTTCAAGGACTTCCGGGTGAAGTTGGTGGGCTGCGAGGTTCCGGATGAGATTCGGGCTACCTTGGATCGCATTTTGGTGGAGTACGAAGGGTTGGTGAATTGAGAGATTTCCTTACATTTGCTTTTAATAGAATTAACTAACTATGAAAAAAACAATACTTTCTTTGATGGCTATGGTGTCTTTGGGTGCATTTGCACAAACAGGATACTATGTAGCTCCGGGCACTGGAACGGGTAATCCAGGGGGATTGAATGGCGATGCGGAATACCCTCCAGGGGGTGGTCTGCCAGCCGGTTGGACAACCGTGTTGACGGGTCCACAGAACGAAATGTGGAGTGCTGCGCAGAGCTTGCCTTTCGCGTTTAAATTCAACGACCAAGATGTTACCAGTTACAAAGTGGCTGCGAATGGTGTGGTTACTTTTGATGTGGCGACAACGACTACACCTTCTGCTGTGAATGGCGATTTGCCAAATTCGGGTATTCCAAATCAGTCAGTTTGTGTATGGGGTGTGGGTGCCACTGCCTCTGGTGACTATGTGGTATCAAAGACCTTTGGAACTTCAGGCAAGCGTCAGCACTGGATTCAGTACAACAGCTGTTCTGAGGCGAATATCGGTACAGGTTGGATTTATACCAGTATCGTATTGGAAGAGGGAACCAACAACATTTACATTGTAGACCAGCGTTACAACGGTACTGCGGCGTCTAAAATTTCTATGGGTATCCAAATCGATGGCAGCACAGCCATTAAAATTAGCGGAACACCTGCTTACGGTATGAAGGCGGTGAATGATCCTACGACCGCGGATAACGTGTATTACAGTTTCATTCCAGGCAGTCAGCCTGCGGATGAGGCTGGAATCGTTTCTTTGGGTTTGGCGAATTATTTGAGCGTGAACAACGGTCCTTACGATATTTCAATGACTGTAAGCAACGGTGGTTCAAGTGCCATTACTTCATTGGGCGTTGAATACACTGTAGATGGTGGTGCTGCGGTAAGCGGAACCATTACTGGTTTGAACATTGCTTCGGGTGCTACAGGTACTGCCGTTCATCCTACCAAATGGTCAGGGGCCACTGTGGGTTCTCACACCATCGCTGTGAAAATTGTGAAAGTCAATGGCGCCGATGATACCAAAGTGGGTAACAACAATGCCAGCAAGACTTTGACGATTTTCGATAAGGCGGTAGATCGCAAGATTTTGAATGAGGTATTTACTTCTTCTACTTGTGCTCCTTGCAAAGCGGGTAATGAAAACTACAACATGGTGATTGCGGGTAAAACCAAGCACAGCACCATCAAGTATCAAGTGTACTGGCCTGGAACTGGCGATCCATATTGCACACAAGAAGTGCGCGATCGTACTTCATTCTACGGTATCAACTCTGTGCCCCGCATGGAAGTGGATGGCGGTTGGGATGGCAACGCCGGTTCATTCTCTACTGGTTTGTACGATGATTTCCAAGCAAAGCCCGCGTTTGTAGAAATTACAGGCAGTGTTTCATTGACTTGGAAGAATACCGTTACCTTGGATGTTACTTTGAATCCCTTGTTGGATAATGCCAGCAACAACTTGAAGTTGCATGCGGTGATTGTGGAAGGTATGACCTATGCCAACGTGAAATCAAACGGTGAAAAGCAGTTTGAGGAAGTAATGAAGAAAATGATGACCGGTTCGGTTGGACAGGTTTTGACGCCTTTGAAGAAGGATACCAAAGTGACCAAGAAAATCGCTTACAC
>JBANFU010000220.1:0-3133 GCA_037975865.1 Bacteroidota bacterium | reverse complement strand
GCGTGAACAGATGTGCTTTTAATGCTTCACGCTGTTCGCGGTTCTCACATTTCAGGGTGTATTGGTGAAATACATGGGAACTGTCCACCGTTCTTTTGGGCACCTCGATGCCACTCAATCCTGCCAATCCTTCATCGTAGCGATGAGCAACAGCCCTTCGCCTTTTTTCAAAATCGCTCAGATGCGCCAATTTTGCCAGCAACACCGCCGCCTGTAGCGTATCTAATCGAGAATTCATTCCCACCAAATCGTGCTGGTACTTAACCGTCTGACCGTGGTTCGCCAAACTGCGCAACCGCGTTGCCAAGGCCTCGTCGTTGGTGAACAGGGCACCCCCATCGCCGTAGCACCCCAAATTCTTACTGGGGAAAAACGACGTGGTACCAATATGTCCCATCGTCCCGGCAAACCCATGCGCTCCCGGGGTACAATACTGTGATCCGATGGCCTGCGCCGCATCCTCTACCACGTATAAATTGTGCTTGTTGGCCAACGCCAACATCGGTTCCATGGACACCATCTGACCGTATAAATGCACGGGTGCGATGGCCTTTGTTTTGGGTGTAATCGCCGCCTCCACCGCAGACACATCCATCAAAAAGGTATCGGGATCTACCTCAACAAAAACGGGCTTGAGACCCAACAACAACAACACTTCCGTGAGCGCGGCATAGGAAAACGCCGGCGTGATCACCTCTGACCCTGCAGGCAAATCCAAGGCCATAAACGCCAACTGCAACGCATCGGTTCCATTGGCGCATCCTATCACATGCTTTACTTCGTAGCGCTCCGATAACGCCGCTTCCAATGCCCGCACAGCGCCACCTTGAATGAAATCAGCACGCTGCAACACCTGCTGTATGGCCGCATCGATTTCCGACGCCAGTCGGGCGTATTGCCCTTGAAGGTCAACCATTTGAATGCTGCGCATCAGTACAAAATTATGCTTTTTGACCCTCCTACAGGGATGATTTCGAGATTATTTGGTGCGTTGTCTAACCACTTCGTAAGTGATTACCCCCGCGGCCACAGACACGTTCAATGAACCGACGCCTTGGGCCGACAAAGGAATCTTCACATGGGCATCACAAAGCTTCCACGTGTTGGTGCTCAAACCGGTTTCTTCATCTCCCATCACCACAGCAATGGGTCCGCTCAAATCGGCATCAAACAAGGCTTCCGACGTCTTTTCAGTGGCCCCCACGATCTTCAATCCCGAGTTTTTTAGCATCTTAATACTACCATAGAGCGACTGTGTCCTGCAAACAGGGATTTTCATCAAAGCACCCGCCGAAGTTCTCACCGCGTCGGCACTCAAAGGAGCCGAACCTTTTTCCGGAACCAAAATCCCATGAACCCCCGCGCATGCAGCCGTTCTAGCAATCGCCCCGAAATTGCGCACATCTGTAACTCCGTCTAACACCAAAATAAAGGGATCTTCTCCCGCTTCAAAGGCATTGGCTACCACGGTGTCGAGGTCGGCAAAATCCACTGAACTCACCGATATCACCACCCCCTGGTGGTTTCCCTTCACCAACGCATTGAGCTTGGCGGTGGGCACTTGCTTCCAAATCAAATTCTTGGCGCGCAACAAGGGCAACAAGTCTTTCAACTGTCCTTGCAACACACCTTCCTGCAACCATACTTTGTCGACCGTTTTGCCCGATTGCAACGCCTCCAGCACCGGATGTATTCCGTACACAAAAGCGTCCTTTTCTTTCTTTCTAAATTCCATATAAACAAGTGTCCCGCCTAGCGGCGGGACCTTTTCTTTTTATTTTTTAAACCCCACTCGATTGTTGTCTGTACTCCGCGGCCCAATCCTTCTTGCCCAGTCGCTCACACTCATCGATGATCGACTTCAAAATATCTTGGCTCATTTGCACCTCGCGGGCACCAAACATCTGATCCTCCCACTTCACGAAGTAAGTTCCGTATTGCACGCAATCTTTCACCGCGCGATCCAAAACCTTTTTCGCATTGGCCTCATCACCCAACTCCAACAACGTAATTCCGTAGTCTACCTTGTACTCTTTGCGCATAGGCATCACCGTCTCAGGAATTTCCGTCAAAATGTGGTTCAACACCTCCTTGGCGCGACTGCGATACACACCCAACGAATCTTTTTCGCGGGCCAAGTAATCCTCCACCGAGCGGAACCCAGAGGGTACGGGCGCACCCGCTACACCCACCTTGGCCACCTGTGCCTGGTATTGTTCGTATGTCTTGATCTTATTCAAATACGTCTTGGCCAACAACATCGCCATCTGCTGCAAATCACCCGGTACGTAAGCGGCTTTATCGTCGAGGAAGAAATTCTTCTTCTCCTTCATACCATAGTACTTGTAGCTCTTCACCAAGTTGCTATACATCTTGTAGTCCGCAACACGCTGGGGCTGACGGCTGTTGGATCCCCCTTTGATAGGCACAAACTTGTAAACCAATCCCTCCAACTGCAAGTAGTCGTTCACGTCAAAGAAATCGTAACCACTCACACTGGTAAAGTAAATCGGACGCTTCCAGCCAGTTTTCGCATTTTGGGTGATCAAATCCATGAACACCAAATCACCTTTGGAAATGTAGGATCCACCCAAGTTGTACTCGATGCGATCCACCACCTCAGCCGTGTCCTTGGCAGCCACCAAACCTGAGGCAATGACCGACTTGCGATCCACAGGAATCCATACCTTGCGGGCACGGAAATAGTTGCGGTCTACCCCTTTTTTGTTTTCTCCCAACACTTGTTTGATGGCCTCATCCAAACGGGTTACACTGCCCTCTTCAGACTGAATTTCGATGCCACCCTCAAAGCTGCCCGTTTGCAGATCTTCTTTGGTCAAACTCAAAGGCAACGGCTCAGATTCATACACTTTATCCAACAACACGCTGCTGTACCAATCGGTAGGCAACAAACTTTGGTTAATGATGCGAACATCCGTACGGATGCCTTCCACGTTCTGCGCATACCACAAAGGATAGGTATCGTTGTCTCCATTACAGAACAATACCGCGTTGGGCTCCAAGCTCTCCAAGAAGTTTTTGGCCATGTCGATACCGATGCTGCGACCACTGCGATCGTGATCATCCCAGTTCTGGTAGCCCATGTTCACAGGCACCAACAACACTGAAGCCA
>JBANFU010000168.1:0-3782 GCA_037975865.1 Bacteroidota bacterium | reverse complement strand
CGCGAATTTTCCCAATAACATGAGATTGATAGATACCCATTGCCACCTTTACAGTGAGCAATTTGATGCCGATAGAGAACAAGTGATTGCCCATGCCAAACGCATGGGTGTGGATCGCATTTTACTTCCCAACGTTGACTTGCAAACGGTACCGGGCATGCACGATTTGGTGTCTAAACATCCAACAGTCTGTTATCCGATGATGGGTTTGCACCCTTGCGATGTGAAACCCGACTTCGAATCCGAAATCGCCCAGCTGTTCTCGTTTTTTGATTCCCATACATACTGCGCGGTAGGTGAAATTGGAATTGATTTATACTGGGATAAAAGCACACAAGACATCCAAGAGAAGGCGTTTGTGATGCAAGTGGAATTTGCCTTGGAAAAAGGGTTGCCGGTGGCCATTCATTCGCGCAATGCCACGCATCGCATCATTGAAATATTGAAGGATTACAAGGGTAGGGGACTTCGTGGGGTATTTCATTGTTTTTCGGAAAGCCTAGAGCTAGCCCAAGAGATTATCAAACTCGATGGGTTTTTGTTGGGCATCGGCGGGGTGTTGACATTCAAAAATGCGGGGTTGCCGGAGGTGTTGCAGCAGGTAGATATGAAACACATCATTTTGGAGACAGACAGTCCTTATTTGCCCCCCGTGCCACACAGGGGAAAGCGGAATGAGCCAGCGTACACGCGATTGGTGGCTGAAAAACTCGCCGATGCGAAGGGTCTGTCGCTGAGAGAAGTCGCCGAGATCACCACTGAAAACGCCGAGCGCTTGTTTGGGTTGTGACTTGTGTCACAGAATGAGTGAGGGGGATTGGTGATTTTTGTAGGATGCATGGTTTTCGATGGTTGCGTCTTGCTTGGTTACACAAAGAATTCAATAGGGCGGTAGGGATTTTTCACCCGGCCTCTGTACAACAGGCGTTACTGGTAGTTTTTTTGGGTATGGACGGGTTGGCGGATGCCCAAGATCAGCCCTTTGTACATTATTCGGAGCGGGATAGAAAAGACAGTTTGTTAAACACGGCAGCTCCACCACGCACGCTGCAATCGTTTTTACAACAGGGTCAGTTTTTTGGTCATGCGCGTGGATATTCCATGTTTACTGACAACAGCGCGGGATTAACGGATTATCACGCCAATGCAGTGGGGGTTGGGATTGGCTATGAAACGGGAATTTGGCACAGTTGGCAAGCCGGCATTAGCGGTTACGCGATCTATCATTTGACATCCAGCAATCTTACCAACATCGATCCGCTATCGAACCAGCCCAATCGGTATGAGTTGGGTTTGTTTGATGTTACGGATCCGGCCAACAAGCGGGAACTAGACCGGTTGGAGGATTTGTATTTGAAGTATAGCAGGAAAACATTTACGATGAAGCTGGGCAAGCAGCACATTCGATCGCCGTTTATCAACCCTCAGGATGGTCGGATGCGTCCCACCCTGGTTCAGGGGGCGCTGTTCGAGTACCAAACCCAAAAGAAAATGGTTTTGCAGGCGGGGATGATCAATCGCCTTTCGCCGAGAAGCACGGTGCGGTGGTACTCTGTTGGAGAGTCCATGGGGCTGTATGGCGTGGGAGTGAATGCGGATGGCAGTAAGTCGAATTTTAAGGGGAATTTGCCTGAATCGGTGATCCTGTATGTTGGATTGGAAAAGGATTGTCGTACTGGGAAGTTGAAACTTTGGGAGCAGCGGGTGACAAACATGTTTGAAACGCGTTTGGTTCAATGGGATGCCAAAGCGAGCGTGGGTCATACAAAACTGTTTTATGGGGTACAATGGATTAGTCAACGCGCACTAAAGGAAGGTGGCAATGGGGAGGCGTCGAAAACCTATTTTACGCAGGGGGGCAGGTCGACTGCCTTTGGTGGGAGGCTGGGGATGCAAATGCATAAGGGTTGGAAATGGACGGTGAATTACACACGCATCACCGCAGCGGGAAGGTATCTGATGCCGAGAGAATGGGGTCGCGATCCGTTTTATACTTTCATGCCAAGGGAGCGCAACGAGGGATATGGTGACGTGCATGCTGCCAACTTGGTGTTGAGTAAGCCGTTTGCTTCGATAAAGGGATTGGCGGTGGATTTGAGTTACGGTAGATTTTACTTGCCCGATGTCAAAAATTACGCGCTGAACAAATATGGGTTTCCGGCATATCAGCAGGCAAATGTAGATGTACGGTATGCCTTTGGTGGTTTTTGGAAGGGTTTGGATTTGCAATTTCTGGTTGTGATGAAAGACGCCATTAACACCACGTACGATTTACCAAAATATGAAATTAACAAAGTGAATCTTGTTCATTTAAACCTAATATTGAACTATCATTTTTAACCTTCGGGAAAAGCCTATGGATGAAATTTATCACGTAAGTAACTGCAGTTGCGGTTGCAATGAAACGGAAAAGTCGGGTGATCGACGCTCATTCCTCAAGCAAGCCTCGGCCCTTGGCCTCGGCTTGGCCTTCGGCACCAAGGTTGCCTCAGGGGTTACACAAGACCCCCATGCGCTGTCGGATATCAAAAGATCGGCGACCGTAAAATCCGGTAAAGCCCAGCATTTTACCTTGCTGCATACGTCGGATATTCATGCTCAGCTCGACATCCACGATGAGTTCTTTTTGGAAAACGGCAAGCCCGTTTACAAAAAACGGGGCGGCATGGCTTCGTTGAAATCCATGATTCAAACCCTCAAAGCGGAAAATCCGCTGAATACGTTGGTGATCGACGGTGGAGATTGTTTCCAAGGTGGCGGCGTAGCCGCCTTATCCGAAGGCAAAGCCATCGTGCCGCTGATGAATAACATTGGGTATGATCTCATGCTTCCTGGTAACTGGGAGGTGGTGTATGGCAAAGAAATGATGCTGCGCGATTTGGGGGCCTACAACGGGGCGAAAATTTGCGCCAACATGTTTCATGATACCCAAGATGAGCTGAAAGGGGATATGATCTTTCCGCCCTATTGGACCACCCGCGTGGCCGGAATTAAAATTGGATTCATTGGGTACAACGATCCGCTGACGCCGAAACGACAAAGTCCGGCCTACAGCAGTGGAATACACTTTACGGATCCATCGGTGAATGCGGCTAAATATGTGAAAATACTGCGCGACTATGAACAATGTGCCATGGTGTTTATGGTTACCCACATGGGATTGGCGCAACAGGTAGATCTGGCCAATAAACCCTATGTGGAGGGGGTAGATTACATTCTGGGAGCGGATACCCATGAGCGCGTGAGAAAACCCATCGAAGGGAAATACGCCAAGGTAACGGAGCCAGGAGCGTTTGGTTCCTTTGTGGCGAAACTCGATATCGTTGTTGAAAATGGCATCGTAAAGGAACACCACTATAACCTCATGGATGTTGATCCAGAAATCTACAAGCCAGACCCAGAAATGCTCTCGCTTGTGGAAACCGCCAAAGCGCCTTATCGCAAAGAATTGGAAACGGTGATTGGTACGTCGAAAACCACATTGGTGCGCTATTACGTGATGGAAAACCCCATGGATAACCTCATCACCGATGCGTTGATGTGGAAGTTGAAGCCGGACATTGCTTTGTCGAACGGTTTTAGATTCTGTCCGCCCCTGGTCCCCGATGCCAAATCCGGACTCGCTACCATTACCAACGATTATCTTTGGAGCATGTTGCCGGTGAATTCCGAAGCAAAATGGGCGCAGGTGACGGGCGCGCAATTGAAGCAGTGGCTAGAAAAGGAGTTGGAAAATGTGTTTGCCAAGGATCCTACCAAGCGATTTGGAGGCTGGGTGGTGC
>JBANFU010000121.1:0-10241 GCA_037975865.1 Bacteroidota bacterium | reverse complement strand
AACGCATTGTGAAGCCCCTAGATCAACAAACATTCCAACACCTGCAATCGGCCTTTGCCAATTACGAGGGAAACCTCAATGTTGGCGGACAATCGTTCCCTTTCAGCAACATTGAATTAAGCAAACCAACCGGCAAATACGTGGCCCGAGCGATTTTGAAATTGGCCACCCTGTTGAGTGCAAAAGGTTACGTTCAATACGCAGGCAATGCTTGCAGCCCAGGGCTTCAATTTCCTGACATTCAACCCCATACCAACCTGTCAGACATCAACCATGCCAATTGCGGCGTGATGATTATCAACGTCTTGGGGTCACCCCAAGTCGCAGGCGGTGTAACGGTAAAAGCGGAACCCTTTATGAACCTCCCATTGCAACCCGCTTGGCAGAATTTTGAGGATTATGTACAGGCGATGAGCTCCAAATACCGCGTGAGGACCAAAAAGGTACTCAGCAACTCCCAAGATTATTCGGCACGCGAACTCAAACACACAGAGGCCAACGAGTGGATTCCTCAATGCGCACAGATGTTAGGACATACCCTAAAAGACAAAACATTGGCCATTTCACCCAAACTGTCTATGATGCTTCACACATTTGTTAGGTCGATGAAAGACAAATTCAAAGTGTGGGGGTATTACAAAAACGAGCATTTGTGCGGATTTATCTCTGCCATTGAGAGTGAACATGGGCTTTATGCGATGCACCTCGGTCTTACAGATGCCGCGGCCGAAGACCAATTGTATCAACGGATGATGTACGATGTCATCGCCTATGGAATTGAGCAAAAAGATGAATTTGTGTGTTTGGGCAGAACTGCCACCGAAATCAAGAGCACGATGGGGGCAGTGCCGATCGACAACAGTTATATTCTTTATGCCAAAGGACGGTTTCTCAGGACCATTCTTACCCTCTACGCCAAGTACTTCCACAAGGTAAAATCGTACCAATTGCGGAACCCGTTCAAAGGTTAATCACAAATCCCTTACATTCGCAGGGTATGAGATTCCTGTTGACTGTTATCGCTTTCACATCGGCCACAGTGGCCATGGCACAGAATGCCAACCCAGCCCCAGCGGCCCCAGACTTCACCATCAACAAACCGGGCAGCAGTTACGCCTTTACTCCAAGCAAAATTTTGGCCGCTACACCCGTAGAGGACCAATGCAGAACCAGTACTTGTTGGAGTTACAGCACACTATCGCTATTGGAAAGTGAACTCATCCGATTGGGCAAAGGACAGCACAATTTGAGTCAAATGTATGTGGCTCGTTGCGCCTATACCGAAAAAGCCAAAACCTACCTCCGCATGAATGGCAACCACAGCTTCGACCAAGGGGGTGAAGGTTGGGATATCCCTAGCATTGTTAGTCAGTACGGCATTGTACCCGAAAGCGTTTACACAGGACTTAAAAACGGCGCTACTCGCCACGACCACAGCGAAATGATTGCGGTTCTCAAAGGGTTCATGGGCGCTCTGGTGAAGCGCGAAACCGGCACCTACACAGAAAATTGGCTACCTGCATTCGAAGGCATTTTGGACGCTTATTTGGGTCCCATTCCCAAAGAATTTACCTACGAAGGCAAAACCTATACCCCCAAAACCTTTGCTGCGAGTTTGGGATTGAACATGGCCGATTACGTGGCGCTCACCAGCTTTACCCACCACCCCGATTACAGTCATTTTGTGGTGGAGGTGCCCGACAACTGGGCCATGGACCGCGCCAACAATTTGCCCTTGGAAGAGTTTACCCAAACCGTAAAATCGGCTCTAAACAAAGGATATACGGTTGCTTGGGCCGCCGATGTGAGTGAGAAAGGTTTTTCATTCCGCGATGGTTTGGCCATTGTACCGGCCGATGAATCGACCATCAAAAAAATTGGCAGCGACAATGCCGGTTTTAACGATGCCGGTGCCAAAAAAGAGGGAAACGCATTTAGTCAGCCCGTTCCAGAATTAGACATCACACCTGCAGTGCGACAGGCGGCATTCGACAAGCAAACCACCACAGATGACCACGGCATGCACATCGTAGGGATGTCAACCGAGAAAAATGGCACCACCTACTTTCTGGTGAAAAATTCTTGGGGAACCGGCAACGCCCTGGGTGGATATTTCTATGTTAGCGAAGCCTATTTCAAATACAAGACCCTCTCTGTGATGCTGCACAAAGACGGGATAGAAAAGGGAACCGCCCGGAAGTTGGGTTTATAAGAATATCAAAACAAACCCGTATCTTTGCGCCACTTTTCAACTATGATCATTGGCGTTCCAAAAGAAATCAAAAACAACGAAAACCGCGTGGCATTGACGCCCGCTGGTGCAAGTGAATTGATCAAACACGGTCACACCCTTTACGTGCAAAAAACTGCTGGTGAAGGCAGTGGCTTTGCTGATGCAGAATATCAGGCCGCTGGTGCTACCATCCTCAACACCATTGAGGAAGTGTATGCCATCGCCGAAATGATCATCAAAGTAAAAGAGCCCATCGAAAGCGAATACAGCTTGATCAAGAAAGATCAGTTGTTGTTCACCTACTTCCACTTTGCTTCTTACGAACCCTTGACCCACGCCATGATTGAGCGCGGAGCCGTTTGCTTGGCCTATGAAACAGTAGAAAAAGCCGATCGTAGCTTGCCTTTGTTGGTTCCAATGAGTGAAGTTGCCGGTCGTATGAGTATCCAAGAAGGCGCCAAATACCTTGAAAAGCCCATGGGCGGTAGAGGCGTATTGTTGGGTGGCGTACCCGGTGTGAAACCAGCCGAAGTGTTGGTATTGGGCGGTGGTATCGTGGGTACCCAAGCCGCGAAAATGGCGGCTGGATTGGGCGCTCGCGTAACCATGATGGATATCAGCCTGCCGCGCTTGCGTCAGCTCGACGACATCATGCCTGCCAACGTGGAAACCATGATTTCAAATGAGTACAATGTGCGCAACGCCATCAAAACAGCGGATTTGGTGATTGGCGGTGTATTGATTCCTGGAGCGAAAGCACCCAAATTGATCACCCGCGACATGTTACCAACCATGAAAAAAGGCGCTGTGATTGTAGACGTAGCCATCGACCAAGGGGGTTGCTTCGAAACCTCTAAGCCTACCACTCACGCTGAACCTTGCTATGAAGTAGATGGCGTAGTACACTACTGCGTGGCCAACATGCCCGGTGCTGTACCCTATACCTCAACTTTGGCTCTGACCAATGCCACCTTGCCCTATGCGGTTCAATTGGCAAACAAAGGTTGGAAAAAGGCTTGCAGCGATAGCAACGAACTTAAATTGGGCTTGAACGTCATCAACGGCAAAGTGGTATATCAAGGTGTGGCAGAAGCCTTCAACTTGGAATATACTCCCGTTGATACTTTCTTGAACTAATCAACCCATGACCAACTTGGTCAACTACCGCATTTACGGGGAAGAAAACGCCCAATCGCTGTATATCTTGCATGGCATTTTTGGCATGCTCGACAACTGGCACTTGGCGGCTCAGCAACTATCAAAAACGTATCGTGTCATCACATACGATGCCCGCAACCATGGAAAAAGCTTCCACGAGGCTGATTCAGGCTACGCTGTAATGTCGGATGATTTGAAGCGATTGATGGACCATCTTGGCGACCAAGAAGCCATTGTGATGGGTCACTCCATGGGTGGTAAAACCGCCATGGTATTTGCTGACACTTACCCCGAGCGTGTAAAACAACTGATCGTTGTTGATATCGCGCCCAAGCGTTACGTTCCCGGACATCTAGGCTATTTCAAAGCGTTCAAAGAGGTCCCACTGCATCTATTAAACTCCCGAAAAGAGGCGGAGGAAGCCTTCATACCCTATGCCCCCGATATGGGTGTCAGACAGTTTTTATTGAAAAACATCGAACCCTTACCCGGGGGAGGTTATGCCACCAAAAGCAACCTGGAAGCCATCGAAACAGCCTATGAAGAAATCATTGGGGCGCTTGCTTTTCAGCAGGTATTTCTCAAACAGGCCGATTTCATTGCGGGCAGTAAAAGCGGATACATCAAACCGGAGGATAAAGACGACATTCTACAACATTTCCCAACCGCTCGGTTCCATGAAGTGGCCAATGCAGGCCATTGGGTACATGCAGAAAATCCTGCGGGATTCTTGTCGTGCCTCCACGAAATTCTGAGGTAAATATTCACCGCCAATTTGTACCTTCGTTTTTTACCCATCATGAAACAACTCACCGCAATTGTTTGTACTTTCCTATTCATGGCGATGTCTATCGGTCAGACCGTCAACCCCACCCCATCGGGCAATGGAAGTACCTTAGAACGTCCAACTTGGGTTGCGATGCACGTTGGCGGCGGTTTTCAAGTCCATGGCGGAGGCTGGCGCGAACGCTACAAGGCCAGTGCCATGTTTGATTTGGGCGCCGAATACCAACACAAAGAGCGATGGCTATTGGGCTTCAACTATGTGCCTTACACTGGCGGATGGGTGAGCACCGACAGCATGTACGGCGATATGATTGCGGGTTCAAATTACTTGTTTGATGCCAACGGAAACCCAGCGGTCATCAGAACCTATCTCAGAGGCTTTAACTTTTGCGCCACGGCGGGAAAAATCATTGCCCTGAAAGAAAGCAGCCTTAAAAATCCACGAACCTGGTCGTTGCAACTGATTGGCGGCGTGGGATATCACGAACATTTTACCAAATTTCAGTTCGACAAAGGCTTGGTGCCACAGTTGGAGGGATTTTACGAGGCGGGGCACGACAATTACCGTGCGGGGTATTGTTTGAAAGAGCAGGTGCGATTGCAATACATGAATCCAAACACACTGAGTTTTCAGGTGGGATTGAATTTGATGCAGGGCGTCACACACAACATGCGGGAATGGGATATGGGTACCTTTCGTGCACCGGATGCCAAGCAAACGGATTTGAGTGTGGGCATCCATGCCAGCTTGGTGATTCCCATCATCATATACACCAAAACTGCGGTTCGGGAAACGGAATATTTTGAATGATCATCGCGCTGTACAATTTGGGATTGGCACTGTATGGCGGACTGATTCGCTTGGCTGCTGTTTGGAATCCCAAAGCCAAAAGTCTCAAAGAGGGGTGGTCGCGGGATCAACACAAGCAACGCGCTGATATTGTGCATACTGTGGATGGCGAGCCGGTGTCCGCGTTTGAATTAATTTGGATACATTGTGCTTCACTGGGCGAGTTTGAGATGGCCAAGCCCATTGCGGCCGCCTTGCAGGCGGCCTCCAGCCAACGGCATGTGCTGTTTAGTTTTTTTTCGCCCTCGGGATACAACCACGCTGTTTTAGATACCAATCAAACCAAAGTGTATTTGCCGTTGGATGGGCGTGACAGCGCAAAGCGCTGGCACGCGCAATGGCAACCGCAGGCTGCCATCTTTATACGGTACGAATTCTGGTACCACCACCTAAAAACAACTTTGGCGGCCGGCATCCCCACATTCGCCCTAGGCGTCTCTCTCAGACCCAACCATTTCCTGTTCTCCACTGTAGCATCGCCCTGGAAAACCCTGTTGAAAAAACTCAATGGCATTGGACTCATCAATGCCTCCATGGAAGCCCTAGCCCTTAACAACGGACTAACAAATGCCTTCGTATTTGGCGACCCCAAATTCAATCGCGCCTACCAAAGAACCCAAGAATCACAGCAACCCCACCCCGTCCTTACCCCTTGGTTACAGCAAAAACCTACCCTCATCTTTGGCAGCGCCTGGATGCCCGAAATCCAACTGCTGAAATCATTCACCTCATCCCACCCCAATGCCCTGAAAGGATGGCAAATCCTCATTGCACCCCACGATATTTCCGATGATTTCTGCAACAAAACCATGCTTGAATTGTCGGACTTACACCCCGTCCGCTTTACCCACGGAATCACAAACCCACAGACCACCCATACGGTGATTTTGGATACCATCGGACAGTTGGCATCTTGTTATCGCGATGCAAAAGTGGCTGTCATTGGGGGCGCCTTTGGCAAAGGATTGCACAACATCATCGAAGCAGCCGCCTTTGGATTGCCCGTAGTCTTTGGACCTAACCACCAGAAATTTCCGGAAGCACTACAATTTATCCAAGCTGGCTTTGGCTTTAGCGTAACCCTTGATACAGAGTTCCAAACGGTCCTGCTTTCGCTCATTCAATCCCATCAAAACAATACAGAAGGAGATGCCAATTTCACACATCCCTTGGCAACCATCGCCCAGTCATTCGTGGAAACACATCGGGCAGATATCACAAAATTTGTCAATCTGACATACCCCAACGCCCAAAACAGGGCTTGATTTGCCAAAAACTGACATTTTTTCGGACCACACCCATCCAATGTCGCACAAAGTTGAAATGGCACAACATTCGCCATGAAAGGACAAAACAAAAAACCTAAATAATATGTCAGTAAACGTTAAACCATTGGCCGACAGAGTTCTGATAGAGCCTGTTCAAGCCGAGCAGAAAACTGCTTCAGGAATCATCATCCCAGACACAGCCAAAGAAAAGCCCCAAAAAGGCACCGTAGTTGCTGTTGGTCCAGGCAAAACCGATGAGCCCGTTACAGTGAAAGTGGGCGACACTGTTTTGTATGGCAAGTATGCAGGTACGGAATTGAGCATAGAGGGTAAAGACTACCTCATCATGCGTGAAAGCGATATTTTGGCGATCATCTAACCTAAAACAATTTAATTATTACAGAAATGGCAAAGAAAATAGATTTCAATCTCTCCGCCCGCGACGGCCTGAAAAGAGGTGTTGACGCGTTGGCAAATGCGGTAAAAGTAACCTTGGGCCCCAAAGGACGCAACGTAGTTATTGATAAGAAATTTGGCGCTCCCCACATCACCAAAGACGGTGTATCGGTAGCCAAAGAAATTGAATTGGTAGACCCCGTAGAAAATATGGGTGCCCAAATGTTGAAAGAAGTAGCGAGCAAAACTGCCGATGTGGCCGGTGATGGTACTACCACCGCTACCGTATTGGCTCAAGCCATTGTAACCGGTGGTTTGAAAAACGTGGCTGCCGGTGCCAATCCCATGGATTTGAAGCGTGGTATCGACAAAGCCGTAGTGGCTGCTGTAAACAAGTTGAATGAAATGACCCAAGCGGTGGGCGACGATAACAGCAAAATTGAGCAAGTTGCGACCATCTCTGCCAACAACGACAACACCATCGGTAAATTGATTGCCGAGGCGATGCACAAAGTGGGTAAAGACGGTGTTATCACCGTAGAGGAAGCCAAAGGCACCGAGACTACGGTGGATGTAGTGGAAGGTATGCAGTTCGATCGCGGATATTTGAGTCCTTACTTCGTAACCAACACCGAGAAAATGGAAGCCGACTTAGAGAACGCTTACATCTTGATTTACGACAAGAAAATCAGCAGCATGAAAGATTTGTTGCCCGTGTTGGAAAAGGTAGTTCAAACTGGCAAGCCTTTGTTGATCATCGCCGAGGATATCGATGGTGAAGCTTTGGCTACTTTGGTTGTCAACCGGATCCGTGGCGCCCTCAAAATCGCCGCTGTAAAAGCGCCAGGTTTTGGCGATCGCAGAAAAGAAATGTTGCAAGACATCGCCATCTTGACGGGTGGAACTGTAATCAGCGAAGAGCAAGGACGCAAGTTGGACGACGCTACCATGGAAGATTTGGGTAGAGCCGAAAAAATTACCATCAACAAAGACAATACAACCATCGTAAACGGCGCTGGAGACTCTTCAGCCATTGCCGCCCGCGTTTCTCAAATCAAAGTACAGATTGAGAATACCACTTCAGACTACGATCGTGAGAAATTGCAAGAGCGTTTGGCTAAGTTGAGTGGTGGTGTAGCGGTGTTGTACATCGGTGCGGCCACTGAGGTTGAAATGAAAGAGAAAAAAGACCGCGTAGACGATGCATTACACGCAACCCGCGCTGCCGTTGAAGAAGGTATCGTTCCTGGTGGTGGTGTAAGCTTGATCCGCGCCATTACTGGCTTGGAGGGCATGAAAGGCGAAAACGAGGATGAAACCACTGGTATTCAGATCGTACGTCGCGCCTTGGAAGAGCCTTTGCGTCAGATCATTGCCAACGCCGGCGGTGAAGGAAGCATCGTGGTTCAGAAGGTGATGGAAGGCAGTGGTGATTTCGGTTACAACGCCCGCACTGAGAAATACGAAAACTTGATCGCAGCTGGGGTAATTGATCCCAAGAAAGTATCTCGTGTAGCGTTGGAAAATGCGGCTTCTATTGCCAGCATGATTTTGACCACCGAGTGCGTGTTGAGCGAAATCAAGGAAGAGGAAAAAGGTCATAGCCACGGTCCCGACATGGGCGGCATGGGCGGAATGATGTAATTCCAACTTTCCGAATTTCCGTCGTCACAGCCATTGACTGTGCTGCAGGAAAAAAATATTAAGTCCAGGGGCGGCCAATGGCCGCCCCTGGACTTTTATAGCCAATTCCAAAAACCCTATTCTCGCATTTCCGTATCTTTGCAGTATGGGAAGAATCATGGGAATCGACTACGGGAGCAAGCGCACCGGCTTAGCCGTGACTGACCCCCTGAAAATGATCGCCCAACCGCTGGAAATGGTGTATACTGCCGACCTTAAAATGTACCTCGACTCCTACCTGTACGAAGAAGAGGTAGAGTGTTTTGTGGTTGGACTTCCCACCAATTTGCTCGGACAAGATACAGACGCTACTGGCCCAGTGAAGCAGTTCATTCAAGCACTGAAACAAGCTTATCCCGACATCCCCGTTGAAACCATCGACGAGAGACTCACAAGCCACGAAGCACAACAAAGCATCATCGCTTCGGGCGCCAAAAAATCACAGCGACAAAACAAAGGTCTCATCGATGCCGTGAGTGCCTCCCTCATTCTTCAAACCTACCTGCAAAAAATTTCATGATACTGCCAATATACGCTTACGGGATGCCCGTACTGAGAAAAAAAGCCGAAGACATCACCCCCGAATACGAGGGTTTGAACACCCTGCTCGAGAACATGTTTGAAACCATGTACGACAGCAGTGGTATTGGATTGGCCGCCCCACAAATTGGTCTTCCCATTCGCTTATTCATTGTAGACGGTACTGAAATTGAAGACGATGCCAGCACAAAAGACTTCAAAAAAGTCTTTATCAACGCCCAAATATTGGAAGAATTCGATACCCCCTGGGAATACGAAGAAGGCTGCTTATCCATTCCCTTTGTAAGGGCCAATGTGAAACGCAACGCCAAAGTAACCATTCAATACATGGATGAGCACTTCGTACAAAAAACAGAGACCTACGATGGCATGGCGGCGAGAATCATCCAACATGAATACGATCACATTGAAGGCATTTTGTTTACAGACCGCATCCATCCGCTGAAGCGCAATATGCTCAAGAAAAAGTTGAACAACATCTCTCAAGGATTGGTGAATGCGCCATACAAAATGAAATTCCCAAAAAAATAATGTAGCTTGCATGTATTGAGCCCTCAAACATGCGTGCCTATTTCGCCATCATACGGCCCAAAAACATTCTTTTAACCCTGCTCACGCAAGTGGTGTTTATGTTGGCAGCCTCGCGCACCAGCTACCTCCACATCGATTGGGAAAATATCGCCATTCCCGAATCCATTTTGGTCGTCCTAACCTGCTGCCTTACCGCCGCAGGGGGCTATGTCATCAACGACTTGTTTGATGTAGACACAGACCATGTCAACCGACCCAATAAACGCATCCTCAAACGCGATATCTCACACCGTGCAGCCATGATTTATTATATAATCTTGACAGCGGCCGGACAAATTTGCGGATATGCCGCAGGCCTGGGTATGGGATTGTTTGCCAGCGCCATCGCCATTTTGCTCTATTTTTATTCCTCTGACCTCAAGGCAATGGGCTTGCCAGGAAATCTCCTCATTGCTTTTATGTCGGGCAGCGTCATTTACGTGGCCTCTCGCGGCATCTATCAAATCAGCCAAGGATATTTTGCTGAATATGCGTTCTTGGCTTTTTTGCTCACTTTTGCCCGGGAATTGATCAAAGACGCCGAAGATATTGAAGGGGATAAACAACAAGAATGTGAAACCTTTCCCATCGTTCATGGCACCCAGAAAACCAACCTGCTCACCAACGTAATTCTCGGCACCATCATCTTGTTTCTGGGAATTGCCAGTTACCTGCTGGTCGTGGCACCATTCCTCAATGTGCAATCACCCTTCCATGTAACAGAATTACTGTTTCCGATTTATCTCTCGGCGGTTCT
>JBANFU010000112.1:0-3270 GCA_037975865.1 Bacteroidota bacterium | reverse complement strand
AAGCCACCGCTGGTGGTGGAGGTCGTGGTATGCGTATCGTTTGGAAAGACGAAGATATCGAAGCGGCATGGAACAGCGCGAAACAAGAAGCGGGCGCCGCTTTCGGTAACGACGGTTTGTACATGGAGAAATACATTGAAGATCCCCGTCACATCGAAATCCAAATCGCAGGGGATCAATATGGTAAAGTTTGTCATTTGTCGGAGCGTGATTGTTCAATCCAACGTCGTCACCAGAAATTGTTGGAAGAAACACCATCGCCGTTCATGACGCCCGAACTTCGCGAGAAGATGGGTGAGGCAGCCAAAGCAGCAGCCCAAATCATCAATTACGAGGGTGTGGGTACCGTAGAGTTTTTGGTGGATAAACACCGCAACTTCTACTTCATGGAGATGAATACCCGTATTCAGGTAGAACATCCTGTTACTGAGGAAGTAATCAACTACGACTTGGTAAAAGAGCAAATTTTGATTGCAGCGGGTGTGCCTATCTCAGGAAAGGATCACTATCCAACCAAACACGCCATCGAATGCAGAATCAACGCGGAGGATATTCACAACAATTTCCGACCATCACCCGGTAAGATTACCCAATTGAACCGTCCAGGTGGACATGGGGTGCGTGTGGATACACACATTTATGCTGGTTACAGCATTCCACCGTTCTATGATTCCATGGTAGCCAAGCTGATTGTTTCTGCGCAGACGCGTGAGGAAGCCATCGTGAAAATGGAGCGTGCCCTGGGTGAATTTGTGATAGAAGGAGTGAAAACCACAGTACCATTGCACTTGCAATTGATGCGTGATCCCGACTTCCGTGCGGGTAATTTCACCACCGCTTTCATGAATACCTTCGAAATTAAATAACCTCATTCAGGTATATCAACGAGAAAGGGCACCCATGGGTGCCCTTTCTCGTTGATAGCCGTAATCCTTCCAACAGCCAGCGCTAATGGTTGGGTTATTTAAATTTTACTCCAGTTGCCCGGAATTTGATTTCAATGGTTTTATCCTCCAAAGTGTCGCGATAAAAGTGTCCTTTTGCGTACAGGTCTTTGTTGGCAATGTTCTTGGGAACGGTGAATACTTCGCCAAAATCGACAACCATGTTGTCGTCCTCGGTGACGTAGGATAGCCAGCATCCTTCAGCCTGACACACTTCAGCTACTTTTCCGAACAACACCGCTTCTGCCTTGCCTTCTTTTTGAAAAGCTTCCATACCTACTGCTACTGAAACCGCCTCATCAGAGTTCACAGGATCCCCAATTTGATTGATAGAGGTTTGGTTGCAAGCGCCCAACATCACAGTAAGCGTAACGATTGAGGTACGAATCATTCTTTTCATTGCACAAAGATAGTTTAATTGATCCCAATGTTGGGGTCGAAAGGATAGAGCAGATAAGGTTTTCTCTTCTGAATAAACTGTTCGATATCCACTTGCCAGGAGTCTCTTATTTCACCGGGCTTTAGTCCTTGCGTGATTTGTTGTCTTAGCATCGCGCCGCCGGCCAATTTATCAAAAAATGGATTGAAAAATTTGGATTTATCGGGACATTCCTGGTACAGCATCAACAGCCATTCTATGTAGAGGTGTTTGTATGAAATGATGAATTCAGAGGCAAAATTGGTGAGCAGTACGCCATGACACGTATCGCCCAAATAGGGCGGGTTTAATGATTTTCCCGGAATGGCGCGGGGCGTAAATCGGTAAGTCCCTTGCTTTAGCCATGGCGCTCCGAAGCACTCAAAAGGTTTATCGGTGCCGCGCCCCATGCTCACGTTGGTCCCTTCCAGCAAACAAAGGGTGGGATACAAATAGATGGCGTTTTGTGTAGGTAGGTTGGGCGATGGGGGAACAGGCAATGTATAGCTGCGATTATGTGTGTAGTTTGTGCAGGGAATCACCGTTAATTTACACGCTTTTCGTTTGGGTGAGAGACTGTCTTTCAGCCATCCTTCGGCGTTGATCATTTTGGCGAGTTCCCCCAAAGTCATTCCGTGAACAATGGGAATGGGGTGAAGACCAACCATGCTTTTGAATGGGGGTTGTAGTACAGGTCCATCAACATAAAACCCATTGGGATTGGGTCTGTCAAGTACGATCAGTCCTTTGTTATTATCGGAGCAGGCTTGCATAACATAATGCAACGTCGTGAGGTACGTGTAAAATCTGGCGCCCACATCTTGAATGTCGAACAGCACAATATCCATATCTTTTAAGTCTTCTGCCGTGGGTTTTACATGTTTACCATACAGAGAAATGATTTTTAGCCCGGATTTGGGGTCGATCCCATTATTGATATGGGCCCCATTTTCCGCATCACCCCGAAAGCCGTGTTCTGGAGCAAATACTCCGGTAATGGTAATTCCCAACGATTTTAGGGTGTCGATAAGGTGGGTTTTACCGATGGTTGAGGTGGGGTTGGCTACGATTCCGATTCTCTTATTCTTCAACAACGAAAGATAGGCTCCGGTATTTTCAGCACCAACGCCGATGGGGAGCAGGTTTTGGGGGTTGGCTGAGACAATGTTAGACGGTTTCGCTTGGTTGGGTTTGATGGGGTTTCCTTGGGTTTGTGCGATAGCCGGGCATAAAAACCATCCACAGATTGTCTGCAGCGCTATTATTACGAGTGCGTTGAAAGAACTACCTTTGAATGTAGTAGTGTCTTGGGTTAAATTCATAGCGTTTCGATTCATGGGGAGTGGAGGCAATTCCTTCTCCAAAAATATGATGCGTTTGGCAATATCCGCTGTTTCTTTGAGCGTTGCTACGATGATTGTGACAATTGCCACAGTAAAAGGCTTTCAGAATGGCATTCGCAACAAGGTAGTACAGGTTCATGGTAGTTATATTATTGATCACGCGGCCAATGTTGAGGGGGCAGAACCCATGGTTGTTTCCTCCAAGCACTTGCCTGCGTTTGTGGAGTCGGAACGGTCCAACAAACCATCAAAACTAGGCGGGATTTCACACTTTGCGATTTCTGCCAGCAAGGCTTGTATTGTAAAGGGGGAAACGGAGTTGGATGGGGTGGTGGCCAAGGGGATGCATCACAACGATTTTCAATATGGCATGGGTGAGTTTGTACTATCGCGCTGTGCCTCATTTGCTTCAGGGGTTCCGGAAAGACAGCCAGAGGGATTGGTTGTACAATCGAATGGACCGCAGTGGGTATATATTTCTCAGGCGATGGCAGATCGGTTGCGTTTGGATACGGGGGATCAGTTAACCTTGGTTTTTTTCGTCAATGACAGTTTGGGCAGGGGG
>JBANFU010000103.1:0-3786 GCA_037975865.1 Bacteroidota bacterium | reverse complement strand
GTGGCTTTCATGATTACGGGGTATCCAATTTGGTTGGCAATTTTGATGGCTTCATCAAAGCTTTCCAACAAACCTTCTGATCCAGGAATGGTGGGAACACCTGCTTTTTTCATGGTGTCCTTGGCGTTCGACTTATCACCCATTTGGTCGATCTGCTCTGGCGTTGCACCAATAAATTTGATGCCGTGATCGCGACAGAGTGCAGAGAACTTGCTATTCTCAGACAAAAATCCGTATCCTGGGTGAATGGCGTCGGCGTTGGTAATTTCCGCTGCCGCCAAAATGCGAGACATCGACAAATAACTGTCTTTGCTCTGAGGAGGTCCGATACAAACCGCTTCGTCAGCAAAACGGACATGCAAACTATCACGGTCGGCCGTAGAGTAAACAGCAACCGTTTTGATGCCCATTTCTTTGCACGTGCGAATGATACGCAACGCAATCTCACCGCGGTTTGCGATTAAGAGTTTTTTAAACATGACGAATGTGATTAGGCAGGTTCAACCAAGAATAAAGGCTGGTCGTACTCTACTGGAGTCGCATTTTCTACCAACACTTTTACAATCTTTCCGCTGATCTCACTTTCAATCTCATTGAACAACTTCATCGCTTCGATGATACAAACCACTTTACCTGGTTTCACATCATCCCCCACGTTCACAAATACGGGTGATTCTGGATTTGGGGTGCGATAAAACGTTCCTACCATGGGTGATTTGATGGTGATCAGGTTATCGGCTTTGGCTTCTGCTGCAGGCGCTGCAGGCGCTGCTGCCGCAGGTGCTGCCGCTGCGGGCGCTGCTGCTACTGGCGCTGCCTGAACTGCCACAGGGGTATAGTGGGCTGTGGTGATTTGTGCAGGATTCTTTTTGATTGAAAGTTTAAAATCTTTTTGGTTGATTTCCACTTCATCTACACCTACGCCTGAAACAAATTTAATCAGGGCTTGAATCTCTTTTAAGTCCATATTTTCGCTTTAAGTTGAAGGCACAAAGAAAACCATAATTTGCCGAAAACGACGAAAATTGTTCAAATTTGGCCCGATTTTTACGAAAAAATGGGCAAAATGGCCAAAATATTGGCCAAAATCACGATTTTTCTGAATTTAGAAGCGATATGAGAGTCCGGCTTGGAACAGGGCTTTGGCCATCCCCATTTCAGCATACCAGCCCAATTGTTCTTGGATTTTACCACGGAAGCCCAAGGTACTCTCAAATCCCATGACAGGCACACTGGCTACATTGAGGCCGGGGATATCAATCAATTTACTCAATTCGGGGTTGTTGGTCTTTAATGAAATGGAGTTTCCGCGAACGCCAATACCCAATCCCCAATACACTTGAAACGACTCATTTGTATTAAACAAATAGTTGTATCGGAGGTTGAAACTTCTTGATCGATAGGTAAAATCCACTTGTGTTTGTGTCAAAACGCCCAAATCATTCACAAAAAATGAATCTTTGACCAAACCACCAATCACGAATCCGCTATTGGCAAAATTCACGCCCAAGGTATGGCGCTCCGCCAACTTATACTCATACTTAATAAAGTACAACGGTTTTACGCTATTGGTTGTGATACCCGAAAAAATTGAGGAATCAGTAGATTGCAATTTATCCGCATTTCTAACCACAATGTACATTCCATTGATCGCGCCGGCACCTACCATGATGTTGTTTTTGGCTGCAATCTGAACGGGTTCGGTGGCTGTTTGTGACATCAACGTGGCCGCCATCAAAGCCATGCTAGCGAAGAGAGAAAGTCCTTTTTTCATGATTTGTTCTATTTACAACGGAATATTTCCGTGTTTCTTTTTGGGATTGTTCTTTACTTTGTTTTGAAGCATGTCAAACGCTTGGATTAAGCGAGCGCGGGTCTCTTCTGGCAGTATCACCTCATCCACAAATCCGCGGGCCGCTGCTCTGTAGGGATTTGCAAAAAGGTCTCCGTATTCCTTTTCTTTTTCTTTCCAAGCCACATCCCTGTCCGAAGCCGCATCGATTTCACGTTTGAAGATAATTTCCGCCGCACCTTTGGCACCCATCACCGCAATTTCAGCCGTAGGCCATGCAAAGTTCAAGTCGGCTCCGATGTGTTTGCTATTCATGACATCGTAAGCACCGCCGTAGGCTTTGCGGGTAATTACGGTAATTCTGGGCACGGTGGCCTCACTGAAGGCGTACAACAATTTCGCACCGTTGGTGATAATCGCATTCCATTCCTGATCGGTGCCGGGCAAGAAACCGGGGACATCTTCAAACACCAACAAAGGAATATTGAAGGCGTCGCAGAATCGCACAAACCTAGCCGCTTTTTGAGAACTATGCACGTCTAGCACCCCCGCCAAAAAGGCCGGTTGATTGGCCACTACCCCAATACTTCTTCCCGCCAATCGCGCAAATCCCACCACGATATTCTCAGCATAGGATCCATGCACTTCCATGAAACTATCTGTATCCACCACCCCTTGAATGACTTCTTTGATATCGTAGGGCTGATTGGGATTTTCTGGGACGATGTCTTTCAGCACCTCACGAATTTCATTTCCCGACGTGTAAGGAATGGCGGGTGCCTTTTCCTCGCAGTTCTGGGGAACATAACTCAGAAGTTTACGCAAATTTTGTATGCACATCACCTCATTGGCCATGGTAAAATGCGCAACACCGCTTTTTGAACCATGGACAGAAGCACCACCCAAGTCTTCACTGCTTACATCTTCGTTGGTCACCGTTTTTACCACGTTTGGACCTGTAACGAACATGTAGCTGGTATTTTCTACCATGAAAATAAAATCGGTGAGGGCGGGTGAATACACGGCACCACCGGCACATGGGCCCATGATGGCCGAAAGTTGTGGAATGACACCACTGCTTTTTACGTTGCGATAGAAAATATCAGCGTATCCCCCCAACGAAACGACACCCTCCTGAATTCTCGCTCCACCGGAATCATTCATTCCAATTACGGGCGCGCCATTGGCCAACGCCATATCCATAATCTTGCAAATTTTCTCGGCATGGGTCTCGCTCAAAGAACCACCAAAAATGGTAAAGTCTTGAGAAAACACGTAGACTGTCCTACCGTTTATTTTACCATACCCTGTCACCACTCCATCGCCAAGAAACTGTTGTTTCTCCATGCCGAAATCGGTGCTACGGTGCGTAACAAATGCACCAATCTCACAGAACGTATCCTCATCGAGCAGCAATTGAATCCGCTCGCGGGCTGTTAATTTTCCTTTTTTATGTTGTGAATCAATCCTAGCCTGACCTCCACCCATAGCCGCTTCCTCGCGCTTTTGGATGAGTGTGTTTCTGCGTGAATCCATAGGTGGCAAATTTACGTCTCACCACCCGTATGGAGAATAAAAAGATTGGAATTAATTAGATCCCGGTGTATCTCTGAGCGCCGAAAGATCAAACAACAGAGAAAAACGCATCTGGTTTTGCAAAGGATGACGGTTTGCAAAGGGCACCAAATAAGCGGCATCGATGGTAAAAGTATTGTACTTCAAACCCAAACCGATGGTTCCGTATTGACGTCCACCCTTGGTCTTAGATTCATAGAACGCACCGGCACGCAAAACAAATTGGTCGTTGTAGATATACTCTGCACCGCCACTGAAATTGTACTCCTTCACTTCCTCAGCAAAGCCACCTGGCGCATCATAAAATGATTGAATCATCCCTTGAATGGTGTTTACGTTGGGATCAATACCTGAAAACTGACGTACGCCATTGATCAAAGAATCTTCTCCTGTGTAAGACACCAAATAATATGGGCGTG
>JBANFU010000095.1:0-7957 GCA_037975865.1 Bacteroidota bacterium | reverse complement strand
CTACTACACAGAATGTGGTATCTGATACAAATGCGATTTCAGAAATTGGTATCAGTGAAGTGCAATCTGAAATAACAACAGGGCAGCCTGTTGTTGAATCGATAAACGTGGAGTCAATCGTTGTTCATGAAGTTCCTCAGAGTGTTGGATTGGATGAACTCGAGTCATACATCAAATCTAAAAATCAGGTCCCTCAAACGCAAGCAGAACCTTTGCTTTCAACAGATGAAGAAAATCGTGCTGAGGTGGTTAATAAAAATCCCGAAGAAGAGAAGTGGATAAAGCCTATAGAAGAAAAAACAATCTCTTTGGATGCCCCTGCTACTGCTTTCGCTCCGATTGCAGGAAGACAACACGAATCTACTGCTCCAGGATGGTTGGGAATTGCAGCTGCCATTTCTGCAATTGTGGCGGCCTATTTTATTTGGACAGCTATTCAACCTCCCAAGTTTGAGACCGAGGAAGTCACTTTGCAGCAAGAGGAATTAACGATGCCTGATTCACCTTTGGATGAACAAATTGCATCTGACACTATACCCGACGGATTACAGCTGGTTGAACCCTTGATTTTGGAGGAAATGCCTAAATACAAGGAGCCCAATGTTTACTCAATTATTGATGCCGAGGAGATGCCCGAGCGAACAAAAAAGGCACTTCAAGATCTTGAAGATCACGGATTGGCAACCTTTGACATGGAGGATGAGTTATTTGAAGAATTAGATTTTGAATCATTATGAGATTGATAAAAATAGTTACACTAAGCATCATTCTACTGTCTGCTTTTTCTGTTCAGGCACAGAACGAAGTGAAAAGAGACAGTTTGCGGGCAGCTAAGGTTGAGGAATTGCGAAAATTCAGAGAGAATTTATTTACAGAACGATTGTCATTGTCCGAATCAGAGAAAGCAAAATTCTTTGTTATTTACGATGAATATCAACTCAAGTTGCGCGATGCCAAACGGGCCTTTAGAAGTAAGTGGGAGGGCAAACGTCCAGCCGAATTGTCGGATGCCGAAGCCGAGCTCTACTTCAAAGATGCCATCGCCTTGCGCAAATTGGAAGTTCAATTGATGGAAACCTACACCGTGAAATTGAAGCCCGTAATTGGGATGCAAAGGGCTGTGCAATTGCCAAAGATTGAGCGGGAGGTGAAAAAGGAGCTGATTGCCAAAGCGCGTTCTATGCGTAAAAAGAAAAAAGGTTCAGCCGATGGGGGCGGAGGTGAGGGAAGACCCGCTGATGATCGTCCTCGCAGACGTCGTCCGGCCGGAGAAAATCCAACACCATCCACACCAAATTAATTTTGGATTGTTATTGGGTAGAGTATGCCTGATATACACATCTACGGCGGCGGGATGTCTGGCCTAACAGCGGCCCTGTTGCTAGAAGAAAAAAATCTTGATTATCAACTGTATGAGACACAATCTCACTGGGGTGGCAAATTGCAAACCACGCACCAGGAGGGATTTGCATTGGATCATGGTTTCCAAGTAATTCAGTCGGCCTATCCGGCGATGGATCTATATCACAAACGCGGATACATGAATGACGCCCTCGCCTTCGGCTCGGGCGCTTGGTTGCTGAGCCAAGGTAAAAAAACGTTGCTGGCCGACCCCCTTCGTGAATTCCCTAAAGGCCTCGCTGCGCTCGGCCATCCCAGCATAAAACTAATAGACGTTTGGCGTGTTGCCAAGTTGCGCAACCAGCTCCTGCAACAATCCCCCGAATCGTTTTTTCAATCGGGCAACGTAACCACGCTTCAATACCTGCAGCAACAGGGTTTCTCTCCATCTTTCATCGAAGCCTTTTTCAAGCCATTCTTTACAGGAATATTCCTGGAGGAAGCCCTGAACACACCTTGCTCCATGTTTCAATTTGTGTTCTGGGCTTTGGCCAAAGGAAAGGCCTGCTTGCTGCCCGGAGGAATTCAAACACTGCCCAACCGCATCGTTGCCCAGTTGAATCCCCAAAAGCTACACCTCAATGTGCCTGGTACAAAAGCAAGTAACAACCCTGTTCCCCCAACCCATTTCTCAACCCAAGCCCACTATTTTGCTGTAGATTCAGATCTGGGATTGGGAAAATTCATTGGTCTTAATGCATCGAATTCGGGGGCTATCAATTTGATGGCGATCCCCTCAGCGGTGCAATCAGGATACGCTCCCCGCGGAAAACACCTCCTTTGTGTTTCCGTCAAACCCAGCGTCAGCCATCCAAACAGTCAAGCCACACCAGATCAAATACGCTTTGAGGCAGAACAATTGCTGGGAACCCAAATCCATGGCCATTGGCTGAATAGTTTCACCGTTCCACAAGCCCTTCCTGCCGATACAAAATATCAATATGGATATGTGGTAGGTGATGGAGTGGGAGAGTCCGATGCTGACGTGCGGGAATTCCATGCTACGGGGTCCGTTGCTAACCCATCACTTAATGCCGCCATTTTGAATGGCATATCCTTCGTTTCCTCAATAAATTGTCGATAAACGACACGGATTTAACATTTTGTTTACTTGCTTTTAACTGACACCAAGCGTATTATTGCATCTTCATAAAATCAGAAACATTCAATCATTATGACTAATAACAACACAAAATCAGGAAGCAGCCCATTGATGGCTTATTTCTCCGGCCTTGCCATTTTGTTTGCCATTGCCGCAGGGTACTCAATTTACATTTTCTTGTTGGGAAATCCAGCCAACTTTGAAGACGGCGACGTAGCCAAAGGACACCCATTGGGGTTGTTGGGTATCATCTACCGTGGTGGTATCGCCATCGTGCCTTTGTTGATTGCCGTAAACATCACTGTAATTTTGATTGCCATCGAGCGTTTTATTACGTTGTCTGCTGCCTCTGGTCGCGGAAATGCCACTGAGTTTGTGCGTAACATGCAAGGTTTGTTGGCCAAAAACGATATCGACGGTGCCATTGCTGCTTGCGATAAGCAACGCGGCTCTTTGGCCAATGTGGTTCGTTCAGGTTTGACTCGTTACAAAACCGTTGCCGCGAAGACTGATTTGGATCGCGACGAGAAGAAAGCAGCCATCGAGAAAGAATTGGAAGAAGCTACCGGATTAGAATTGCCCATGTTGTCAAAGAATTTGGTTATCGTTTCTACTTGTGCTTCTATCGGTACGTTGATCGGTTTGATCGGTACTGTATTTGGTATGATTCGTGCGTTTGCGGCGTTGGCAAACTCAGGTGCACCTGACACGGCGGCGTTGGCAACAGGTATCTCTGAGGCGTTGGTAAATACTGCGTTTGGTATCATCGGTTCTACCTTGGCGATTATCAGCTATAACTACTTCACCAACCGCATTGATGGTATGACCCACAGCATGGATGAAGCTGGTTACTCTATCGTGTCTAACTTCCAGGCAAACCACGGTTAATCACCGTCGTTTACCTTTTCGGTATAAACCGTATTAAGACCCGTTAAAAAAACGAACATGCCTAAAGTTAGTATGCCCCGTTCCACCCCTTCATTGGATATGACGCCAATGGTGGATTTGGCATTCCTTCTGGTAACGTTCTTTATGTTGACCTCAAGTTTCCGTGCTCCGGAACCTGTATTCGTAGATCCCCCAACATCAACCACCGAAGACCAAATACCCAAACAAGTGTTTTTGGTTACCGTGGATGAAAAAGGCCGGGTGTTCATCGATCTAACTAATCCCGCTGTAAAAGAGTTGGTATTGAAAGACATGATGCGCGATTTCAAGGTTGGAATGAGTGCTGAGGAAGTAAAGAAATTTGCCGGCGCCGGTCCAATCGGACTGAAAATGGAATCCATTCCCGCTTATTTGGAGTTAGAAGTCAATGAACGTACCAAGGTTGAACAGCCCGGCGTTCCCTATGATACCGTGAACATCAAAAAAAGTCAATTGTATCACTGGGCCTACAACGCCCGATTGCGATCACACGAAGATTTCAATGCCCGCAAGGACGAAGCTGAAAAGCGTGGATTGCCGTTCGACAACAATACTTATGTCCAATTTGCGGTAAAAGCGGATGGTAAAACAAAATATAATGTGCTAAAACATGTTATACAAGTATTCCGTGAGGCCAAAGTAAAAAACTTTCAGATGATAACCGGTTTGGAAGCCAAACCCAATGATTAAAAGATAGGAGAGATAAACCATGGCAGAAATTCAATCGAATGGTGGCGGAGGCGACGGTGGCAAAAAAAGAGCCAAAAAACAGAGTACCAAAGTGGATATGACCCCTTTGGTGGATTTGGCTTTCTTGCTTCTGACGTTCTTCGTGCTTACCTCAACCTTCTCTCAACCCAAGGTGTTGAGAATGATCTTTCCTGAAAAGTTGGATGAAAAAGACCTGAAAAACATGAAACAGCCCGAGGTAAAAGATGGTATTACCATTCTTCTTACCCGTGAAAATCGTGTTTTCTGGTATCGCGGTGCCTTGAACGAAAAAACAGTTCTGGAAGAAACCGATTTCACCAAAAATGGATTGCGCAAAATTTTGGTTGAAAACAACTTGTCGTTGTTGACCCAATTGCGTGATTTTGAAAAACAATTGAACAAAATCGATGAGAAAGATACTGCCAAGCGCAATGCCATCGATGCCAAAGTAAAGCAAGCCCAACGCGATTCTAAGTTGGTGGTGTTGTTGAAAAACGACGATGAAGCCACCTACAGAAATGTGATTGACGTCATGGATGAATTCATGATCTGTCAGATTGCCAAGTACTTTGCCGTTGATGAAGGCATGGCCCCCTTGGAAAAGAAGCTCATCGCTCAGAAACTTAAATCCTAAACGCTATGTCAGAAAGTTTGATTAACAAATGGGACCAAGTGCAATCGCCAGGACGTAATGAACTGGTATTCGCCGACCGATTCAAAGAATACGGGGCCTACCAAATACGTAGTCAGTTTAGTAAAAACCAGTCGTTAGCAACCTTAATCGCACTGTCGGTTACGGCGTTGTTCGCGGCGATGCCCATCATTGTAGAGCACTTTTTCCCAAAGGAGTCGGAGACCAAAACGCAGTTGAAGGTCACCAACATCGACGATGTGAAAGCCCCTGAAGAGGAAGAAGAAAAGGAACCCGAAAAACCAAAAATTGAAGAGCCAGAGCCACAAGTGGCGTCTCAACAATACGTGGTGCCTCGGATTAACCCTGATGCGGCTTCCGATGATGTGATTATTCCTCCAGACGACATTAAGACTGCCGGTAAGAAAACACAAGAAGGGGATGAAGAATTTGATGTGCCCGATTTCAATGATAACAGTGGCGCCACAGGAGGTACCGGTGAAACCATTGCGACCAACGTGCAGATCAAAGCGAACTTCCCGGGTGGGGAGGCGGCATTCCGTGCCTACGTAGAAGGCGAATTTCAATATCCTCCACGTTGCTTTGAAGAAGGCATCAACGGGGCTGTAATGTTGCGCTTTGCGGTAGACGAGGCTGGACGTATCTCACGTGTTCAAGCCATCGAAGAAACCAAAAGTTGTCCAGAGTTCACCACCGAAGCCATTCGTGTGTTGAAAAAGTCACCCCGTTGGGTGCCTGGTCAAAACAATGGTACTTTCTTGAAATCATGGCGTGAAATTCCCATCCGCTTGTCGGTGGAGTAAAACCATTGAATGTATAAAAAAGGCGGGCCATGGGCCCGCCTTTTTTTTGTGCCATCTGACTATCTTTGTCCATCATGACGGAAATGCCCCTGCTCAGTATTCAAGATTTGCGCATTCATGCAGGCCAGGTTCCGTTGTTGCATCTGCCTCAGTTAACACTGCGCAGAGGCGAATTGCATGGCGTTATCGGTGAGAGCGGCAGTGGCAAATCCCTCACCTTGTTTGTGGTGATGGGACTCATATCCAATCAACTGACCGTCTCTGGATCAGTAACGTTTCAAGGCAAAGAACTTATTGCGCTGGGCGAAAAAGACTGGTTAAAAATCAGGGGGAAAGCCATAGGGATGGTTTTTCAAGAACCAATGTCGGCCCTGAACCCACAAATGCGGTGCGGAAAGCAATTGCTGGAAGCGGCCATCATTCACCAACCCAACAAAGAAGTCGCTTTGCGCATGGTAACCAAAAAATTGGACCAATTGGGCTTGGGCGAACTCAAAGACCGAATTATGCAAGCCTATCCCCATCAGTTGAGTGGGGGACAGCGGCAGCGGGTGATGATTGCCATGGCTTGTGTGCATGAACCGCCGTTGATTTTGGCCGATGAACCAACCACGGCATTGGACAGCGTGGCGCGGGCGCAAGTGATGAATGATTTGCAGCGCGTTTGTCGCGAGCAAGGCAGCGCTTTGCTTTGGGTGAGTCACGAGTTGGATTTGGTAAAACAATATGCAGAAACGGTCACCGTTTTGCGCAAAGGCGTTTGCATTGACCAAGGTGAAACCAATCAAGTGCTAAAGACACAGGCAAAGCCCTATGTACAGGAATTGATTCAGGCTATGCCCCATGGCAAATGGGTGGATGATTGTTTGGAAGAAAGGCCCGTTTTAACCTTGTCAGAACTCTCCAAAGTATATGGGAAGGGTGCGTTTCAAGTAAAAGCACTGAATGGGTTTAATGAATCGCTGAGACCGGGAGAAACCCTCTCGGTGGTAGGTTTGTCGGGCTCGGGCAAAAGCACTTTGGCCAAATTATTGGTTGCCTTGGAATTGCCAACGGGGGGGAGCATAGAGCTGAATGAGAGAACCTTGGCCAAGCAGCCTCCCACGGGAATACAAATGGTGTTTCAAGATCCGTATTCTTCTTTAAATCCGAATTTTACGGCCCTTGAGGCGGTGCTGGAAGTGGTGACCTTCGTGAATGAAGAACAAACCCCGGAGCAAAATGAATCCAAAGCGATGGCCTTGTTGGATGAGGTAGGGTTCGACGGTCGATTGTGTCATGCTTATCCTCACCAGATGAGTGGTGGACAACGACAGCGTTTGTGCATCGCCCGTGCGTTGGCCTCAGACCCCAAGGTCTTGATTTTGGATGAAGCCGTGGCGGCTTTGGATCCATTGGTGCAAAAACAAGTATTGGATTTGCTGCTTTCATTGCAGCGTGAACGCGGGTTGGCCTATCTTTTCATTACCCACAATTTGGAGGTAGCCCAAGCAATATCCCATCGAATAGTCTTTTTGGAAAAGGGCGAGAAAAAACCGCTTCCTTCTGATTGGATTCGGGCCTGAGTGATGGGAATTGGCGAATTTCGCATCGGTTGTTTTGGTAGGATTGCTCGGTTCGAATATTGGTTTTAATGGGCTGATTTTCCGTTGTTTGTATCGAAGTGTTTGTTTTATTGAACAAGGGGATGGGTGTGAATACGATGCATCATAACAACCTCGATTTTTGAGTAATCTTGTTGTATGGTCCATTGGATATTGTTTTCTCGTAAATCAGCACTCACAGCCTTTGCTTTGTGTGGCGTTGCTCTGCCTATAATTGCCCAAACTGCAACATCGGAAAGTCCGAATGCCAGCAGTGCCCCCGCCTCCGTTCCCTCGGCGGTAAACAATCCCCCCACAACCAACCCACCCTCGGAAATGGTGATAGAATTGGATCACAAAGTGAAAAAGGGTGAGACCTTGTACGCCATCGCAAAGCACTACCATTGTACAGTGGCTGAGTTGCAATCGCTGAATCCTGGTATTGGTATACTGAAGCCAGGCATGAAGGTTAGGGTAAAACAGCGCACCAAAGTGCCGGTAAAATCCACGCCGGTGGCGGCTCCACAACTCAATCCCATCGCGGCGAGAAACAAAGAAATAGCCATCGCTACGCTGCCCGAGGTGCCTGAAAATGTGACGGATCACGTGGTGACGAAAGGACAAAGTCTGTATAGCATTTCCAAACTGTATGGGGTGAGTATCGGGGAGATAAAGAAAATCAACAACCTAACATCAGATCAACTATCGATCAATCAAAAACTGTGGATCCCGAACAAACAAGCGGCTTCGGCCAACGTGGCGGAGATTGTTGCCAATA
>JBANFU010000077.1:0-16378 GCA_037975865.1 Bacteroidota bacterium | reverse complement strand
GAATTTGGCCCTATCGGGCAGATTGGAGAAACGGATTTCTCCAGCCCAGCTGATGCTCACCTCAGGCGGCGCTTCCGGGGCTACCTATCCACCAACTTTGATCGTGAGTATTTTGAATATCTCGGGAAGTTTGTTGCGTCCCCAAATCGGCTTTGATTTACAGGCGCCCGAATTGGCCAATAGTACCGGTAGTAACAGCGAAGTGAATGCCGTAATACAGCGAATCAGGCAAGACAAAGATGAAGTGATGCGACAGTCTGTAGCCTTGTTGATTTTTGGCAATTTCTTGCCCCCTTCGTTTTCTAGTGGAAATCCCACGGCCGGCAATGTGATTAGTGGGGCTGGGGTAGCAGGAAATAGTGTATCGAATATCGCCTCTTCGGTCATGAATGACCTGTTTGCAAAATATGGAATTCCTACGCGGATTCAAGTGAATGTGGCCGATGTGAGGAGTAGAAGTGGTACGGCCAGTAATGCGCAGGTATTCGTCAATAGTGAGTGGTTTTTGTCCGAGCGTTTACGACTTGACCTCAACTACGATCCCACCATGGCGATGTTGGTGAACTCGGTAGCCGTTCCGTTTAACTTCAATTTAGAGTACATGACACGCAATGAGAACTGGCGTTTGAAGATGTTTTCTCGCAGTAACAATGTGTTATTACAACAGGGTAGCACAACCACAAACGGAGTGTCGGGCAATACCTTGGGTGGCGGTGTGGTGTATCGTCGGGAATTTGAAACCTTCCACCGAAAGAAGTCGATTCCTGCAGCCACCAAAGAAGAGAAGCCCGTTGAATAATCTACCTTTGTAGAAAACCATTGCGGATCGGGATATTTATATCGGAAACTGTGCGTGTGTCGGTGTCGGCCATCCGACAGAACAAATTGCGCAGTGTGCTTTCGGTTTTGGGGATCACCATCGGAATATACTGCATCGTGGCCGTGTATGCGCTTGTTCACTCATTAGAAATCAACATCAATCAGCAGTTTACCAAGTACGGGACCAATGTGCTGTTTGTGCAAAAATGGCCCTGGGATGAGTTTGGTGGAAATTACCCTTGGTGGAAATATTTGAGTAGACCCGTATCAGCCCCCCAAGAGGCGCAGTTTTTAGAGTCTAAGTTATCCAAAGAGCGAGCGGCCAATGTGGCGTACAATTTCGATCGGGAGGAAAAGGTTTCGGCCTCAGGCGTGACATTGGAAGGGACCCGGGTTGTGTGTATTTCACATGGTTTTATGGCCATTCAGGACCTTTCGGTTGAAGATGGTCGATTGTTTACACTGGAAGAAAGCAATACCGGTCAACCGGTGGCTATTTTGGGAAGTACCATAGCCCAACAATTGTTCGGTGGCGGCAGGGGTGTGGGCTCAACCATTCGAATTGGAAATCGTGTGTGTAGGGTCATTGGAATCTGCGCTACTGAGGGTACAAGCATTATCAATAATTCCAGGGATGAGCGGGTTTTTGTGCCGCTGAAGCTTGGATTGGGGATGTATTCGTATCGTGAAAACGACAATGCTCAGGTCATGATCCAGGCCAATGAGGGTGTGAATTTGGATGATTTGGCTGTGGATGTTACTCAGCTAATGCGTCAGTATCGCAAATTGAAGCCTGGCAAGGAACCCAACTTTGCGGTGAATAAAATGACCATGATAACGGATGCCGTTTCGGAGCTATTCAAGCAAATCAAAAACATTGGGTTTGTCATAGGTGGCTTTGCCATGATTGTGGGATGTTTTGGGGTGGCGAACATCATGTTTGTGAGTGTGAAGGAGCGAACCAAAGAAATCGGAATTCAGAAAGCGTTGGGTGCGCCTCATGTGTTTATCCAGTTTCAGTTTTTGTTGGAAGCCATTTGGTTGTGTATCATTGGAGGAATCATTGGGATGTTTTTCGTTTGGCTCACTTTTTTGGGGTTAAATGCCGCATTGCAGCAAACGATGGGCGAGGGTTTTGCGCTGGTATTGAGTGCAAGCGACGCACAATTGGGGGTTTGGGTTTCGGCCCTGGTTGGGGTGGTTGCTGGATTTATTCCGGCCACACAGGCGGCGCGATTGAATCCTGTGGAAGCGATGCGGGCGAAATAAGCTTTTGGTAAATAACCGATTAATCTTGTGTGATTTTATTGTTTGAACAACTCTTTTGGAGATTGCGTTGTTTCTTTGTAATTGAAATGATGAATCGTAAGTGTTTGGTTTTGCTGTTGGGCTTGATTTTTTTGAGTTGTGAGAGATTGTTGGGGCAAACTGTAGGGATGAATGTGGGACAAAGACCTTCCGAGGGTACGGTAATGGTGCCAGTAGTTGTGGGTAAAGTTGTAGATTCTACCACGAGAAAAGCATTGAATTTGGTGGTGGTTGATTTGGTGAAGTTGGGTGAAAAGGGCGTTGTGGAAGGTGGATTGACCGATACGGCAGGGGTGTTTAAATTGGCCCTGAAGTCGGGATTCGGTCGGTACGTGCTCAAATTAACCGCGGTTGGTTATCCGGTATTGGAGATTGCCGACACCCTAGTATTGACACCAGATAAGCCAAGATTTGATTGTGGTGTGATTGCCATGGCCCAATTGGAGGGAGAAGCTGAGAAAATGCAAGGTGCGGAAATTCGGGTTTCAGGTCCCGTGATTGAAAATAAAATTGATCGATTGGTGTACAATGCTGGCCAAGATATTACAGCGAAGGGTGGCTCGGCCTCCGATTTGTTGGCTAAAGTGCCCATGGTGGAGGTGGACATGGACGGGAATGTGTCGATCCGTGGCAGTCGCAATTTGCGCGTGCTAATCAACGGACGTCCGTCGGGTATGATGGCCGGTAGCGTTGCCGATGCCCTGCGTTCACTGCCAGCGGATGGAATCGATAAAATTGAAGTGATTACCAACCCGAGTGCCAAGTACGATGCCGAGGGAACGGCGGGTATCATCAATATCATCCTCAAGCAGGTGAAATTGAAGGGGAAAACGGGGAATATTTCTAGTGGTTTGGGGACTAGGAGTGCCAATTTAAGCGGGGATGTCTCAATTCAAAATGGCAGTACAAATTTTACCGTAAGATTGGGGGGGCACTTTTGGCGCTCTTGGGGTGGTGGTTGGACGAACAGAACCAATACAATTAATGGAGTAGGTTACGCACTGAGGCAAGTGAATGATGTGAAAAATTGGGGTGGGGGACCTAGGTTGACCTTGAGTTCTGATTTTCAATTGGATAAATCCAGCGCATTGTCTGTAAGTACAACCTTCAGTACCCGGATGAGGAACTCGGACAATCAAGTGAGTACTTCTACTGGATTTGAGCACCAACCTTTGGATTTTCTATGGAAGCAGTCCACCGATAACTTCACGTATGGTTTGGGGTTGGATGCCAATGTTGATTACAGGAAAAGCTTTAAGAAGGTGGGTCGTGAGTTGGGCATTTCATTGCAGTACAGTGGAAGCCAAGACAATACGGATTATTCTTTTTTAAGGTACAATGAGTCTGGCGCTGAGACGCGGAAAGAGCAGAGTTTGAACATCGGAAAGAACAATGAGATTACTTCGCAGATTGACTTCACTGAGCCTTTGCATGCGAAGATTACTTGGGAATTGGGCTTGAAAACTACTTTGCGGTCTGTGAAAAGTGATTATCACTTTGATAGCTTTAATTATGCGGATGCAGTTTTTTCGGCCATCAATGATCGCAACAACCAGTTCGACTACTATCAAAATGTGTACGGCGGTTATTCGCAATTCACGTACAATATGAGTCAAAAATATGCACTTAAATTGGGCGGGCGTTATGAAGCCACTGAATTCGGTGGCGTGTTGTATCAACCCAGCATTGAGCGATATCAAGGATTGTCCTACCAGAATTTTATTCCCTACGTAAATGTGAATCGCAAACTCGGGAAAGGGGGGTATCTACGCGGCACTTACACTCAGAGGATCCAACGACCCAGTTTGTTTTATCTAAATCCGTATACCAACTTTTCCGACCCGTTGAACATCACCACGGGCAATCCTCGACTGTCGGCTGAAGTGTCGAACAATTTCGAGCTATCAACCGGAAATTACGGGGCCAAAGGGGGTTGGGGGATGAATGTCTTTCACCGGCGGATAGGCAATGCAATAGAAACCATCAGAAGTGTGGGTCAAGACAGGGTGTATCGCACAACCTATGGAAATATCGGATTGAATTATACCACCGGGTTTGATGTCAATGCCAACTTGAAGGGCAAGTGGAAAGGACGAGATTGGACTTTGAATTTCAATGGAGGATTGGGATGGGTGGATATTCGGAGCGGACAGGATACGGGTTTGCTGAAGGGCGCACGGAATCAGGGAGTGACTTATAATGCCGGACTGAGATCGAGCTTGAAGTTGAGTAAGCAATGGCAGATGGAGCTATGGGGACGGTTTAATGCACCTACGTTTTCTTTGCAGGGAACAGCCACCAATTGGTTTTTTCATATGATTGGCGTCAAGCGGAGGTTTGATAACGACAAAGGGGGATTTGGCTTTGGTCTAGACAATCCCTTTATACCAAGGACTGATTTTATTACCAAGGCAAGCGGACAAGATTTCAATTATTACAGCTTGCAGCGCATCAATATGTGGGGCGTGCGGGTGAATTTTGATTACAAGTTTGGTGCAATGACCATTGAGAAGCCCAAGCCTGTTTTAAGGAAGTTGCAGAACGATGATTTGAAACCGGCTGGTGGACAAGAAGGTATGTAACTGTGGATTAGTTCATGGTAGGGTATTGATTATTTGTTAAACTAAAAAATAGATTTGTGATATGGAAATTACAGGAAAAATTGTACAAACATTGCCCAAACAGACTGGCAATGCAAGAAACGGCAGCACATGGGAAAAGCAGGAATACATCATTGAAGTGCCTGGTCAATATCCCAAGAAAGTTTGTTTCAACCTGTGGGGGGATAAAATTGGTAAATTTAACATCCAAAACGGCGATGATGTAACAATTGCTGTGGATGTTGAAAGTCGTGAATACAATGGCCGTTGGTATACCGACATCCGGGCTTGGAATGTCACCAAACAGGGTGGGTCATCTGCAGTAGGTGGAAACAATTCTGTGCCGAATTTTGAGTCCATGCCTACGGGTGATTCATCGGCATCTAGCAATGCAGCGAGTCCTTTTGAGGATGATGATTTGCCATTCTAGGTCTAATTGAATTGTCATAAAATCTTCATGGGTGTTTTTGCGGGAAACGAAAACACCCAAAAGTGCGTCTAATACACTAAATTTGTATTATTCTACACGTTCATGAAGGTTATTTTTACTCGAATTGGCAGAAGGTCGGCCTGGTTATTATTGACTTTTTTGGTTGCTTTTGCGCCGGCTGTATCTGCGACCAACTATTATGTTTCCAAATCTGGAAATGATGCGAACAGTGGGTTGACGGTTGCTTTGGCGAAGTTGACGATTACGGCTGCTGCTAACACGGCCGCCGCGGGCGATGTTATTTACATATCCACGGGATATTATGCTGAGGTAGTTGCCCCTGGTAAATCTTTGAAATTCATGGTTGACAGTGTTCAGGTGAACGAACTTACCATGAATGTTTCAGGGATTACGCTCGACATCGATGGAAATGCCAATGAGAAAACATTTAACATCAAAACCAAGCTAACCCTCACGGATGGTTTGGTGAAATTGGGTTCGTCGCTGGTTGCATTCAGGGCCTTGGATGGTTGTACTGTGGGTGCGGGCACCAAAACGAGCTATGTGGACGGAGCCGTGCACATAGGGTTGACGAACGGTTCCACATCTATGACATTTCCGGTGGGTGCGGGCGCTGATTATCGTCCCGTGTCTATTTCGTTTAGCAAATCAAATGCATCGCTTACCTATTTTTGGTTTCAAGCCAAAGCGGGTGCAGCAGCGGGTAATGGATCGTTGCCCACAGGAATCAGAAACTACTCAAAAATCAATCACTTTGTAGGCGGAACGGTGCCGGCATTGGCGAGTAATGCCTCGAATTTTACGGTAACATTACGCTACGACTCGGTGTCGACGGATGATGGGGTTTATGAGACCTCAACTTTAAGGGCTTTGGGCTATACAGCTACAACAACTTGGGCAAACCTAGGTGGAACCGGAAGTGCAACAAGAAAAGGTCAGATTCAAACCAGTAGTATGTCTACGTTGGGCGGAACATTCGCATTGGCCTGTGCGTTTAAAACATTGACCGCTACAGAGAGAATGACGGGATTGAATTTATTGGGTGACTTGGAGCCACATGCGGCTTTGAAATTGACTGGCCGTTGTTCAGCTGACTCCTTTAAATTTACAGATTTAACCCGAAGCAAAACAGCCATCATCTCTTACAAATGGAATTTTGGCGAGGCGGGGTCTACGAGTAATACAGCGACAACGAGAAATGCTGCCCATATGTACGCTTCCTCTGGAACCTACCGCGTGAGTTTTGTGACTTTGAATGCGGACAATTACGTGGACTCTTGGGTACAGATGGTGACGGTTTACGCTTCGCCGTTCATCCTGAAAACGGTGAACAATGTATGTTCCGGTGAGCAAACAGTGATGACGGATTTTTCTCAAGCCAACGGAGAAGCAATCGTTGCTTGGAATTGGAATTTGGGCGATGGACCACCGGCTACGATTAAAACAACAAAGACATTTACGCACAATTTTAATACGTCTGGTGTGTTTAAGGTGATTTTGCGTGTAACAACCGTCAATGGTTGCGCATCCTTGGATACCTTCGATTATATTGTACATGCCAAGCCATCTCCTACCTTTGATCCAAAAGATGTGTGTTTCGGACAATCGGTTGTTTTCAGCGACCAAAGTACCGTTTCCTCACCCGATTTGATTTCTGCCCGAAAGTGGGACTTCGGAGATGGAGGTACCAGCACTGCGGCTCTAGTGAGTCGCAAATACGCGGCCCCCGGCCTCTACAATGTAAAGTTAGTTTCGTATTCAAATTACCTGGGACAAAAAGGGGCCTGTCGTGATTCAATTACCAAACCCGTTCGTGTGTTTGCTTTGCCGGATGTAAACTATACTCAATCGCATACCTGTTTCGAAGAGGAAACGGTATTTACTGATAATACCAACATCATCAACCCCGATTATGCAGCAACGTATACCTGGCAGTTTGGTGATGGTGGTACCGATACTACCATGTACGGAGCTCGTTACACGTACACCGCAGCAGGGGCTTACAAGACCCGTTTAACCGTAGTTTCAAACGCCGGCTGTGTAGGAACGGATACTTTGACCGTTTATGTGCATCCCAAGCCCGTGGCGGGTTATACCGTGAAAGAAGTATGTTTCGGCGATTCAACCGCGTTTACGCGCACCGGGCAAATGAATCCCAACTTGGAAGCCAAGATGACATACAGTTGGTTGTTTGACGGTTCCATCGCCTACTTTACAAAAACGCCGAAGATTAAGTTTGCGGCACCAGGTACCCACACAGTGGTATTGGTAGCAAAAACCAATGAAGGTTGTATAGATTCGGCTTTGGGTAATGTTCGATCTTTCTATATGCCCAATCCTCAGTTCACTCTGGACAACACAATTACTCCCAACGATTCCATTCAGTGTTTCAAGAATAACCTCTTTACGTTCAATTTCTCTGTTAGCATTGATCCAGCCGATACACTGTTAAATTCGGCCTGGAGCTGGGGCGATAAGCAAACAGAGATGCCAGCGAGCAACACAACGCATAGTTATGCAGATACCGGCATTTACACGGTGAAATTGTATGGTTGGTCCATCAACGGTTGTGCCGATAGCATGGTGAAACAATACGTGGTGAAACCTTCGCCCGTGGCGAAATTTTACCATGAAGGTACCTGTGTGCCTGATACAATTCGATTCTACGACACAGCCTCCATTTCTGCTAGACCAATCGCCATCCGCAAATGGAAGTTTGGCGCTGGTACAGTGTTTGGTCCCGCTCCCAAAGGCAATTTCTACTCAACGGCAGGACCGCATGATGTAACCTACATCATTGAAAACGATTTGGGTTGTGCTGATTCTTTGACCCAAACATTCAACTTTACTGTGCGACCCTCGATTACCTTTAACTACAGCGGCAGCATGCCATTGTGTAAGGGAGATAGTATCGATATCACCGCAGGGGGTGCCGACAGTATTCAGTGGTTGTGGAATGGAGATACCACACGCACCCAGAAATTGTATGGAAAGGGATGGTATAAAGTAAAAGGTACCACCGGTATTTGTACTTCTATTGATTCAGTGCAGGTGTTGGCATTCCCAACAGCCAATATCGTTGTGTACAGTGATACGACCATTTATCGTGGTAAGCGAGCCAATTTGTGGGCCACTGGTGCCAATAATTACTGGTGGACCGATAGCGCTACCTTGAACAAAGGCACAGGGGATTCGGTTGTGGCAAGACCCCTTGAAACCAGAATGTATTATGTTTCAGGTACCGATTCTAACGGTTGTAATGATCTGGATTCTGTTTTGGTAACCGTTGTGGACCCTCCATTGGTTAAAATTCCGAACTTAATTACACCCAACGGCGACAATGAAAACGACTTCTGGGATTTGACGGAGTTGGCCGATATTTTCTTGTTTGATATTCGCATCAGCGACCGTCAAGGCAAGTTGGTTTACAATACCGCCAATTACCAAAATGATTGGAAAGCGGTGGACAATCAGGGCACAGACCTTCCTCCCGGAATCTATTTCTACTACATGAAAAACCGGTTTAACAACGAAGAATTCAGAGGTTACATTCAAGTAATTCGATAAACAGAGATGAAAAAAATCACAATCGTTTCAACATTGTTGCTGTCCATTGGCAGTTTGTCGGCCCAAATGGGTGCGAAGATTGATCAGTTTTATATGGACTACTCGCTGATCAACCCAGCAGCGATGAATACGCATCAGCAAGGTCACGTGACTTTGTTGTACAACAAAATGTTCTCGGCCGTACCAGGATCGCCACAGACCACCGTATTGAATGTGGCTATGCCTGTGCCATCAAAGAATACAGGCTATGGCCTCTACTACATGCGTGAGCGTGTGGGTTTTTCTGAAATGCACAATGCCTACGCTACCTACGCCTATTCTTTTCCGATAGCCGGTTCTACCAATTTGAATCTGGGTGTGAGTGTGGGTGCTTTGTCGCAGAACTTCGACATGTCAAAAGCCATTTACATCAGTGGTAATGACCCCATTATCAAGTCACTGATTCTGACACCGCCTGTAACCCGGGCCGATTTGCGTGCTTCTGCGTTTATAAACGGTGAAAAGTGGTTCGCAGGTTTTGCCATGTCGCGTTTAACTAAACCACGCTTTGATTACGTATACTACAATTATACAGCCGCTTACCAAATGCAATCTCAAGGAAGTTTGATGTTTGGTTACAATGTTGATTTGGGGGATGATGTGATTTTGAAGCCCGCATTGTATGCTAGCGCTTATGATTTCAATTATTTCCGTTTGCAGTACAACGTTTCAATGTGGTATCAGGACAAGTTCTGGATTGGCGTTGGTGGAAATGATATCGGTCAAATAGGTGGGAATATTGGTTTTTCACCACAAGACGACATCAAAGTTTCATATTCCTACAATACACCCACTGGCGGACAGCGAATCGCGTTGGGTAATTCACACGAGTTTCATACATTCATTGGATTTGCTGCTTTGGGTGGCGGATCTCGCTCAGGCTCTAAAGATGGGGAAGGTGATGCCGACTTGAATAGTGCCAATGGCGGCGAAGGCGATGAAGGTGAAGGTAGTGCAAATTTGAGTTCGAATGGCAAAGGCGGTAATGGAAATGGCGATGGTGAAGGGGATGGAAACGGCGGATTCGGCATGAGCAAAGAAGCAACGATTACCAGTTTGGAAGACATGAAGTCTATGGGTATGGGTAATGATACTTCAAAAATTAAATTGCCAGCCATTGAAAAAGTTAAGCCAGGTCCAGGATTTTACCTTGTGGCTGGGTTACACAGTTCCGAGGCGAAAGCCAACAAACAAATCAAAGATCTTTACAAGAAAGGGGTGTTGTCATACAAGATTTATGATCCAAGCAACAAGAGTTACTATGTCTATCTGAAAGATTTCGCTTCTGAGAAAGATGCCAACCGCGGTATTTTCTATTATGAAGCATCCGTACCACAAGTGTGGATTAGGGAAGTCAAATAATCACCGTCGAGCGGAATACATTATATAAAAAGACCACGCTGCGGCGTGGTCTTTTTATTTTTGAGTAAATGCGTATTGGATGAGGTTGGCTCCCATTTTTAGTGCTTGCTGTCTCACGGTCTCGGCATCTTTATACACTTCTGGATCCTCCCAGCCGTTCCCTAGGTCACATTCGTAGTCGTAAAAACAAATCAGCTTGCCTTCCCAAAATAGACCATAACCAACTGGCGGTTTGCCCTCGTGCTCATGTACTTTGGGTAACCCATTTGGAAATTGGAATGCGCCCCGGTAAATAGGATGAGAAAAAGGAACTACCTGAAAAGAGAGTTCGGGAAATACTTTTTTCATTTCGCGCTTAATAAAAGGGTCCATTCCGAAATTATCGCAGATGTGAAGGAATCCACCACTGATCAGGTAATTGCGCAAATTGGCTGCTTCCATTTCATTGAAAACTACATTTCCATGGCCCGTTATAAAAATGAAAGGATATCGAAATAAATCTGGGGAGCCCACTTCAACAACGGACTCATTGACCGACAATTGGGTGAGCAGTTGCTGATTGGCGAATTTGGCTAAGTTGGTAAGGGCGGTTCTGCTGCTGTACCAATCTCCACCGCCATTGTATTTTAATCGGGCGAGGGATAGAGGACGCGGTGCATTGAATGATGCGTAGTATGGTTGATCAATGTTAATGGTTGACTTGAGTTCAACTATACTGCTTGCATGAAGTGGCGCAGCAGGAAGGGCCGAAGCCAGAACCAACACGCTCACCACTCGTTTCATGATTATTTGATTAAGAACCAGTATAAGAGAAACAAACTGCCAATGGCAATGCGGTAGTAGCCGAACAGGGCAAATCCTTTGGATTGGATGTATTGAATGAAATATTTCACTGCAAAAAAGGCCGTGATAAAACTGATTGCGTTTCCTATCAGGATGTCGTTGAACTGAGATGCGCTCAAAGAATCCCAATGTTTCAACATTTTGTATCCGCCAGCGGCCGTCAGCGTGGGAAGCGCCAATAGGAAGGAAAATTCTGTAGCGGCATGTCTACTCAATTTGCCAAACAAACCCCCGGCGATGGTGGCCGCAGAGCGACTCACACCAGGGATCATGGCCAAGCACTGGAAGAGGCCAATTTTGATACTTTCCCAAAAGGTGAGGTCATTGATTTCCTTATCCCCTGGAGGGAAGATTTTTTCAATTTTCAACAGGACGAAACCAAAAATGATCAGCGTAATTCCCGGGATCCACGGCGCTTTGAGCATTTCCTCCAAGAAATCATCGAAAAGAAACCCAAAAACCGCGGCAGGAATAAATCCCATGATCAAAATTGGATAGAGCTTCCAGGCGTTGGCATTGAAAAACTTCCGCCAATACAAAGTGAGTACACTGGCGATGGCACCAAATTGAATAGCGATAAGATAGGTCTCGTGGTCGGTGGGCGACATACCCAGCAACTCGCGGGTAAGCATCAAATGACCTGTGCTACTCACAGGAAGAAACTCCGTGATGCCTTCCACCACAGCGAGAATCAAATTCTCAATCCAATTCATGGATTAGGCTGATTTTTTCTTGTAGAAAATCGCGACGATGCCCAAAATGAAACCCAAAAACACTACAATGGGAGCAACCGTCAATTTGGTGCTATTGTAAATGTCTTCAGTGCCCGACATCAGGCTAAATCCAATCACCAAAACCAAAATAGACACCCCGGTGAGGATATAGTTCATTGGGCCAAACAACATAGGCTGAGCCTTGGTTTCTTGTTTTGTAGTTTTATTCTTCAACGCACTCATGATTCTTAGTATAAATTTTCAATTTTGGTTCTTAAGTATCGGCGGGTACTCAACCAACTCCCAAAGGATGCCAAAATTAATCCAAATATCGATACCGAAACGCAAATAATCAAAAGTTCGTTTAAGCCAATGTGCTGGGTGAAATCTTGGATGATTGCAAAGTCTTCGAAGACGCGTGGCAGCCCATAAAAAACAGTCAACAACAGACCCATTGCAATGGGGATCGCAATGAGAGAGTGTTTCACAAAGTTCATGACATAAGGTTTAACGATGAATGTGTTGGTAGCGCCTACCAACTGCATGCTTTTGATGAGGAATCGATTGGCGAAAATGCTAAGGCGTGTTGCACTTTGAATGAGGGCGATGGCAATTAATATCGCAATCACAGAAGCGGCGCCAAAAATGAGTTGCAATCGTTGAACGTTGGCCGTCATATTTTCTACCCAGTTTCGCTGATAGATGACGTCCTCAACCTGTGGCATGGTGCGCAAATGTTTGGATTCGCGGTCGATAAATTGAATGTTGGCGAATTCCGCTTTGGGGTATAGTTCTAGGCTCAAAGGCAGGGCAATGTTCTCCGCAAACGAAAGGATTTCGCCATCGTATTTGTCGCCCATTTCCTTCAGTCCTTCCTCTGGGGTTACATATTTAGTACTTTTTACCCAGGGCTCTTGCTGCAGTTGTTTTTCAATTTGCTTTACCTGATTGGGTGTAGTGCCGTCACGAAAATATAGGTCTATGCTCGAACTTTCCATCAAATGTTTGCTCAAGCCTTGAAATCCAACGACTGAAAATCCCAGAAGCCCCAACATAAACATCACGGCAGACAGAGAGATGATGGAGGGCCATGCGCTGGGTTTTCTACGGGTGTTTGTCATTTTTTTGGATTCATTGCGAAGATGCACTGAAATTCGAATTTCATCAAAGGAAAGTTATCCGCAGTAGTAAAAATTGGAAATTAATACAGAAAATTCAAATGTGGTCATGTGAAAAATATAGATTTTATTGGGGTCAATGCCCCTAAATGTACGATTTCTAGAATCAAAGTGGCAACATTTTCGTTGTTTTCCTTGTCTGTTAGTTGTAAATTTGGCAATTAAATTGGGAATGTTCAGGAAACTGCTGTTGTTAATGTGTTTGAATGCGTGTGTCGCAGCTTCTCTCTTTGGGGCAGAGCCTACAACGCCGGCTTCAAATTTGGCGGCGGGAACCATTACTTGTAAATCGGTTCAGTTAACGTGGACATCCGGTAACGGCGCCTGGCGGATTGTGCTGATGAAAGAAGCGAGTGCGGTGAATTCTATTCCTTCGGACAATTCTTCCTATTTGAGCAACAGTGTTTTCGGAACGGGTCAAGAATTGGGCGTTGGTAATTTTGTTGTTTTCAATAACATCACCAACAACTGTACAGTAACCGGACTGAAACCCAACACCACCTATTACGTGACCGTTTTTGAGCACGATGGTGCAGGCCCGGATTATTTGACTTCAAAGTCGGTAACAATCAGTTTTAAGACCAACAATCTCATCATGGGCTTTACCTACAAGGGTACGGTTGATAGCTGTGAGAAAACCAACAAGATTACCTTTACCAACACCAGTACGGCTACCTTCGGGTGGATCAAATACACATGGATTTTCGGTGATGGCACCCAAGATACTGGGGTCAACATTTCCCACACTTACAATAAAGGCGGAAATTTCACGGTGAATTTGGTGGCTTCTCCCGCCTTGGGTTGTGTTGACATTGCCACCTCCACAAAATCTATTTTTATTGTACCTCGTCCCGTGAGCAAACCGTTTGAGAAAAATGCGGATACAGTGCAGTGTTTTGAGGGGCATATTTTCAAGTTGGACGACAATACACAGCTGGCCAAGATTCCAAAGTGTGCTTACATTCGTACGTGGTATTTTGCTGACGACGATAGCGCAACGATCCCAAACCCGAGCAAGTCCTACGCTAAACCTGGAAAATATCGCATCCATTACAAGAGCGAAACCCTGTACGACAACAAACCAACAGGATGTACAGATACGGCCAACATGTGGGTAAGAGTGGTGCCAAGTCCTTCGAGCGGAATTTGGATTAACGACAGCATTCAGTGTTTGGCGGGTAACAAATTTGATTTTGACAATAAATTTCCCGGTTTGGTTTCGTTTCGATGGGATTTGGGCGGTGGAATCACCGGTACTACCAAAACAATCTCTCGCAGTTTCGCGGCTGTGGGTGACTATCCCATCATTCATGAAGCGACCAGCACGGATGGTTGTTCTGGAATTGATACGGTCATTGTGAAGGTGAAACCCAACGTAGATCCTTCATTTACTGGATTGCCTTTGACGGCTTGTCAGGGCGGCCCGGTCATCACTCTCACACCAACCACTGCGGGTGGAACTTTTTACGGACAGGCATTTACAGGCAATAGTTTTTCTCCTACCTCAACGGGTATGGTGAAAATCAAATACGTGGTTTCAGATGCGTATTGTCCGGACAGCTCTACCCAAACCATCAACATTCAGCCCAAGCCTACGTTGAATTTGGGTAAGGATACGACTTTGTGTGATGGCGCCTCTACCGATTTAACCATTGCAATTCCAGGGACCGTACTTTGGAATGATGGCACTTCTTCTAATATTCGAACCGTTTCCGCTGCGGGAACCTACGGTGCCGTGGTGAATAACAATGGTTGTATCGCCTCTGATTCAATCAACATTCGTGTCAATACCACACCCATGGTCACCTTGCCGATGGATACCATTTTGTGTCAGGGTTCTATTGTGAAGTTGGTAGCCCCCTATATGCCCAACACCAACATTTTGTGGAGTACAGGGTCAACGGATACTGTAATCTACGTGAGTACAGCTGGGAATTACACGGTTACGGTCTCCAATGCCTGCGGAAGTGCATCGGATGACGTTACTGTGAATTTGATGATGGGTGATTGCGATTTGTTTATCCCTACGGCTTTTACGCCCAACGGCGATGGCCGGAACGAATCCTTCAAGATATTCGGTCGTGGCGCCAACCCAACACTCTTCCTTATTTACAACCGCTGGGGTGAGAAAGTCTTTGACTCTCAAACGGATGGCTCGTACGAATGGAACGGTTACTACATGGGCGATGTTTGTCAGGAAGGAATTTACTCCTACATATACCGCTACGAATTAAAGACCGGCACACGCATCAGACGTAAGACCATTTCGGGTACGGTTTTGTTGATGCGATAGAAAGTGGGTAAATAGTGGTAAAAACAATCCAAAAGTAATTTTATCCTCCGCGTCGGGTGTTGTAATTTTGTGCCACATGGTACATCAACCCGCCACCGTAGAACAAGCCAAGCAGTTAGGTCTGTTGGAAGAAGAATTTCACAAGATTTGCGACATCCTTGGTCGTGAGCCCAATTTTACTGAGATTTCAATTTACTCCGTGATGTGGAGTGAGCACTGCAGTTACAAGAATTCCATTGTTTGGTTGAAAACATTGCCCAAATCGGGCTCGAAAATGTTGGCTGAAGCGGGCGAAGAAAATGCCGGCTTGGTTGATATTGGTGACGGATTGGCCTGTTGTTTTAAAATTGAAAGTCACAACCACCCCAGTGCCATTGAGCCCTATCAGGGTGCGGCTACGGGAGTTGGCGGTATCAACAGGGATATTTTTTCCATGGGTGCGAGACCCATCGCGCAGTTGAATTCGTTGCGTTTCGGAAACATTGCTACAGACAGAACCCAGTGGTTGGTCAAGGGCGTTGTAAAAGGAATCGGGGATTATGGCAATGCTTTTGGAATTCCAACAGTAGGTGGTGAGGTGTATTTCGACGACTGCTACGAGCAAAATAACTTGGTGAATGCCATGAGTGTGGGTATCGTAGGGGTGGGTAAGAGCATTTCGGCCGGTGCTGGTCCCGCAGGCAATCCCGTATATATCTTTGGTTCTGCTACCGGTAAAGACGGTATTCATGGTGCTGCTTTCGCCTCCAAAGACATGAGCGAAGACAGTATCTCTGATTTGCCTTCGGTTCAGGTGGGTGATCCATTCTGGGAAAAGTTGATCCTGGAAGCGAGCATGGAAATTATTGAAACCGGTGCTGTTGTGGGAATGCAAGATATGGGTGCCGCTGGTATCACCTGTTCCACCAGTGAAATGAGTGCGAAAACCGATGTGGGTATGGATGTTTGGCTCGATAAAGTGCCTATGCGTCAGCCCGACATGAAAGGTTGGGAATTGTTGTTGAGTGAGAGTCAGGAGCGTATGTTGGTGATCATTGAGAAGGGCAGAGAGAAAGAAGTGGAGGCCATTTTGGAAAAGTGGGATTTGACTTTTGCGCACATCGGTATGGTGACCGATACCAAGCATGTTCGCTATTTTATGGGCGATGTGTTGGAAGCCGATATTCCCGCCGAGTCATTGGTTTTAGGTGGGGGTGCACCAGTAT
>JBANFU010000239.1:0-3616 GCA_037975865.1 Bacteroidota bacterium | reverse complement strand
TTGTAACTTATGAATTGGTTGAAAAACCGTATTTCAACTCTTCTCTATCCAACAAGCGTCGATAGCAATGTGCGGCATAGCAGGCCACTTTTCGTCTAAAGTAAATCTCATCTCGGAGGATTCTGTGCTACATGCCTTGGCGCACCGGGGTCCAGATGCGCAAGCGGCTTGGTATGGTGATCAGGGTTGCCTATTTCATAGTCGCCTCAGTATCATTGATACCGAGGCGCGGGCCAATCAGCCCTATTGCGATCCTACAGAGCGCTATGTTCTCGTGTTCAACGGAGAAATTTACAATTATCGCGCCCTGCAAGCCCAACTCAAAGTGTCGTGGCAAACAACCTCAGACACCGAAGTACTGCTGCATTGGCTGATTCAACATGGTCAGCATCGCCTTCATGAACTAGACGGCATGTTTGCCTTCGCCTTCTACGATACCCAAACCCAAGAATTACTGCTGGCGAGAGACCGCTTTGGAAAGAAACCTCTTTACCTACATCAGCAAGCCGGTGTGTTGAGTTTTGCCAGTGAGGTGCGGGTGCTCATGCAGATGCACCCAGAGCTGAAGGCGGTGAGTCAGCAGCAACTCAGCAACTGGTTGTTCTGGCAAACCATTCCGGGGGGGTGCCTCATTGAGGGTATTGAAGAATTGATGCCTGGGCATTATATGCTATTGAAAAATAGCGAGGTTTTGGAAGTAGGTTCTTATCTACAAGCCAATCCATATGTGGGCATACAGCCCAGTAAGATGGAGGCCTTGGCACAGGTCAAAGAAAAGGTCAGAAGCGCCGTGGAAAAACGGCTGGTGGCCGATGTGCCCTTCGCGGCCTTCCTCTCTGGCGGCGTGGATTCAAGCATCATTACCGCCCTGGCAGCCCAACACCTCGGCAAAGACCTGCATACCTTTACGGTATCCTTTGATGAAAGTCAGTACTCAGAACATCATATAGCCGCTGAGGTAGCCAAACGCTACCAAACGCAGCACCATGAAATCAGACTAAAACCCCAAGATTTTTTGGATCTATTGCCAGCAGGACTCGCCGCAACAGACCACCCCAGTGGCGATGGCCTCAATACCTACGTCGTATCAAACTATACCCAAGCCGCTGGTTTTAAAATGGCGCTTTCCGGCATTGGTGGCGACGAATGGTTTTTGGGCTACCCCTATTTTAGAAAAATGGCCGAATGGCAGCGAAAAGCCTGGATGGCGTCGCTCAAATTCCTTCAACCCGCCCTGCCATTTCCGCAGCGCAAAGGGATGGACATCGTACAAGCGCTAAAACAATACGGCGGCAATGCTTATGCCTATCAGCGGTTGTTGTTTGATACAGTTACCCTCCAAGACTTGTTTGGACTGCCTCAGCCCAACCTGTTCCCCCCCAAGACTCGGGCCGAATTTTCACAATCGCATTACTCCAATCAAGAGTGGCAGTATTATACACAACCTGTGTTACTGCGTGATAGCGACCAATACAGCATGGCGGTGGGCTTGGAGTTGAGAGCGCCATTCATGGATGCCGATTTGGTGGATTATGCCCTGGCCTTGCCCGATGAACTCAAATTGGGAAATCGTCCCAAAGCGTTGTTGATAGAAGCCTTTCAAGCAGAATTGCCTTCCGCTGTGTATGACCGCCAAAAACAAGGATTTACCCTGCCTTGGGAACAATGGATGCGATCAGACCTCAAAGACTTTTGCTCCCAGCGCATACAAGCTTTTTCCATTCGCTTAGATCGACCTCAACTCTACCAAGAATGGCAGAAATTCTTGGGTCACAAATCTACCTTGGGTTGGTCGCGTTGGTGGAGCTTGGTGGCCTTGGAAGATTACTTAGACCGACATGAAATTGTTGTTTGTCCATAGAAAACCGCGTCCCTATGGCAATTTTAGCCTGGAAAGCATCTATCAGGTGCTGACGCCTTTGTTGGAACAGCAGTTGTCGGTTGACACCTGGCAGGCGCCGGCTTATTCCAATGGATTTTGGCCTCGGTTAAAAAGTCTGCTTTCACTGCGAGCTTACACGAAAAGTAAAGGGGCTGATGTGGTGCATGTTACTGGAGATGTCCATTTCTTACTCTGGGGCATTGCCAAAGGCAAACGCATATTAACCATTCATGACATTGGTTTTCTGCACGGCAAAAAGGGGTTAAAGCGGGCCGTGTTGGATTATTTTTGGCTTTCCGGCCCCATTCAGAAAGCCCATGCGGTTACCTGTGTGAGTGAAGCTACCCAGGCCGAGATATTGGCTGTTTGTCCGGCCGCCGCCGGTAAACTACACGTGATACCCACCATCATTGATGCTCGGTTTGTGCGGGTTGATAAACCGTTTCACACGGCCCGTCCCACCTTGTTGTTGTTGGGCTCTGCCCCCAATAAAAATTTGCAACGGGTATTGCGGGCCACCCAAGGATTAGACGTTCATTTGAGCCTGGTGGCGGAATTGGGTGCTGCGGAAAGGGCGCTATTGCAGGGTCAGTCTCATGAAGTTTGCAGTCGCATTTCATTCGAGGCCCTGTTACAGAAATATCAAGAGGCAGACGTGGTGGTGATGTGTTCTACCCATGAAGGGTTTGGGATGCCCATTTTAGAAGCCCAAGCCACGGGGCGTGTGGTGCTTACAAGTCATTGTTCTAGCATGCCTGAAGTAGCGGGAGCCGGGGCCTATTTTGTGGATCCTTATTCGGTAGACAGCATTCGAGCAGGGATTAAAACACTGTGCGGGGATGCGGATTTGCGCCATCAACTCATTGCGGCCGGATTTGAGAACATCCAACGATTTCAACCTGAGCGGGTGGCACAACAATATATTCAATTGTACAAGGACGTACTAGCGGATTCATGAATTTGATCCCAACCAAAATTTGTTTGAGCATTGATTGGTATTTGCCGGGTACAAGGTCTGGTGGCCCGGTGCGTTCTGTGGCCAATTTGGTGGCGGCACTGCCCGACATCCATTTTTACATACTTACAAGAAATACAGATTATTGCAGCGAAGAGCCCTATGAGGGCATCGCACCCAATACCTGGGTGCAGCAGGGGGCCAATGTGTGGGTGTATTATTTCTCGCAATCTGGGTTAACCAAAGCGGCCATGCGAAAACAAGTGATGTGGGTAAATCCCGATGTGCTTTATGTGAGTGGGATGTATTCGCGGTGCTTTTCTCAGTGGCCGGTGTTTATCGGTAAAGAAGCAGGGATCAAAACGGTGGTCGCCGCCCGTGGGATGCTGAGTCCCCATGCGTTGGCCGTCAAGCCCCTTAAAAAATGGCTCTTCTTGCGGCTCATGGTTTGGCTTCAAGTGTATCGCCCCGTGCGCTTTCATGCTACGTCCTCACAAGAAGCACAGGATATTTTGCGCATGTTGGGACCGACAACCTCCGTGCAAGTGGTATCCAATGTGGGACGGCCCCTGACCACCCAACTACAACCCATCGTCAAAGAAAAGGGCCAAGTTCGGTTGGTATCGATCGGAAGGATTGCTCCGGAAAAAGGCACCTGGGTGGGGTTGAACGCGTTGTCGAAATTGCAGGGTGAGGTGGTGTTGGATTTGTACGGTACCGCTTATGATGCGGGTTATTGGCAGGCATGCGAGGCCCTCATGGCCCAACTGCCAGAGGCC
>JBANFU010000003.1:0-7634 GCA_037975865.1 Bacteroidota bacterium | reverse complement strand
TTTCAATTTGTGGAACAAGATGTGTATCACATGATAAAAACCCTGCGTTGGAAGAAATGAATCGTTTGAAATTACATCCCAAATGGTATAAAATGCACTTTTGGCTACTATGGCTCGTGTTTGGTTTTACAGCTTGTTTGAGTGCGCAAAACCCCAAGGCCAAAAAGCAGTTGGATGAGGCCTTCGTTGCTTTCAATGCGGCAGAATTCCCCAAAGCCTTGTCATCGGTGAATAAAGCCATCAAAATAGATCCCAGTTATGCGGATGCCTATTCCTTGCAGGCTTCGGTTTACGAAGCGATGCACGACACCGCCAACGCAAGTAAGTCGTACCAAAATTGCTTGCGCGTTGCGCCGTTGTTTCAGCCCATGTATTTTTACTTTGGTGAGTACTTGTATCGCAACAAACGACTCCAAGAAGCCAATTCTGTGTTAAAGCAGTTTGACGAAGTTCCCAGTAAAGAAGGGTTTATCGCCCAGAAACACAGTGCTTCAGTGCGATTGAAGGAAAAGGCCGCGCGTTTGCAAGCCAGTGTTAAAACGGCGATGGATGATGTGAACATTGCTGAGAATTTGAGAATTAAAAATATGGGCCCTGCCATCAATTCCGATAAGGATGAATATTGGCCTGGGATGCCCTTTTCAGGAGATCGGTTTGTCTTCACACGTCGATTGGGGGGGACAGAAAACGCCATGTTGCAAGAAGATTTTTACATGAGCGACCGAAAAGACTCATTGTGGGGTAAAGCTTATCCGGCCCTTGGCGATATCAATACACCAGAAAATGAGGGTACACTCAGTGTAAAAGCCGATGGCTCGGCATTGTACTATACGCGGTGTAATCAACCCGGAGGATTGGGCAGTTGCGATTTGTATGTGAGCGACCTGGATGCCCAGGGATGGAAGCGGGGCAACAATTTGGGCGCGCCGGTGAATGGTCCTTCTTGGGATTGTCAGCCTGCCATCAGTGGCGACGGTCATACGCTCATTTTTTCGAGCAATCGAGGCGGTGGATTTGGCGGCAAAGATTTGTGGATTAGCTACTTGAAACACGGGAAATGGAGTGTGCCCAAGAATTTGGGGCCGGCAATCAACACCCGAGACGATGACGATGCGCCGTTTTTGCATTACGACGGAGTGACTTTGTATTTCAGCAGTTTGGGGCATCCCGGTTATGGTGGATCGGATATTTTTATGTCGAGATTGGGTGCAGACGGACAGTGGTCGACCCCGGAAAATTTGGGTTCTGGGTTAAATACCTCAGAGGATGAATTCGGCTTGTACATCGATGCTGTTGGGAAGAGGGGATATTTTGCATCGGATCGAAAAGGCGGTATGGGGCGTTTGGATATTTATCAGTTCGAGGTTCCTGAAAAATTCAAGCCGCAGCCTGTCACTTATGTATCGGGAAGTATTGAGGACGCCAAGGCTGGACAACCCTTGATGTCTAGAATCCGCGTTGTAGAACTCAGCACGGGCAAAGTGGTTTTCTCAGATAGTGTATCCAGCTTTTTCATTCCGTTGACTGCGGGAGGTAATTACGCTTTGTTTGCTACGGCCAAAGGGTATGTGCCATACAGCATGAATTTTCAACCCACGGCTTCTACGTTAGACAAGCCTTATCGGGTTGAGGCAAAATTGACGCCCATCAACAGCAATGCCGTTTTTGTGTTGAGAAACCTGTTTTTTGACACGGATAAATACGAATTGAAATCGGAAAGTACGGAAGAGTTGACGCAGTTGGTGGAACTGATGAAAATGAACCCCAAGATGGAGGTGATGATTACAGGGCATACCGACAATCAGGGTGCGGCTGATTACAATGTAAAGCTCTCAGAAAATCGTGCTGCGTCGGTGGTTGCTTATTTGGTAAAATCAGGAATTGCGCCGAGCCGATTGAAATCGAAAGGATATGGAGATTCGCGGCCTGCGGCCGCGAACGACACCGAGGAAGGACGGGCTAAAAACCGCAGAATTGAATTGGTGATTCTAAAAGCGTCTTAACAGTGAAACCAAAATTTTACCCATTTTTCAGGACCTATAAGCCTGTCATATCGGGTTGTCCTGCCAACATCCAAGCGGTATACCAATAACTGGATACGGCGGTGATGGCCGTTTGCATCCGGTTTTCAACCATGTGATTCAGGCGGGTTTCATAGGCCAATGCAAAGTCAGTTTTGACCTGCTTTTTGGTCTTTCCTTTGGCGTCGGTGACTAACTCGAATTTTCGCTCTTCTCCCCATTCTTGGCTAAGTTGTTTTTCATTTTGCAGTACCGCCAACAGGTGACTATGAGATGTTTCCACACAATGCCATAGGGTATCATTGGGATCCGGAAGATAATGGGCTATAGGCACGGTGAGTTGGTATCGCTCCAAACTGATTTCGGGTATGCGCGTTTCCCACAGGGCATGGATGCCATGTTGTTGTGTTAGTTGGCCATCATAATTTATGGATGTATGTAGAGGTACATGGGCGTCGGCCACGTAGTGGCCGATGTCTGCAGATAGCTGTAAAATTCGGGCTACATCCTTGTTTTTAAAGGCTTCTGTAAGTCGATACAGCATGGTCTGAACATGGTAAGGCACGATGCCATAGGCAAACAGGGTATCGGCTGAGTATTTTTCTACGGCCAATTTCCAAAATTTAGGCAAGGTATCGATGGGCATTGCCTTTTCATATCGCTCTAGGTCGATGTAATGTCTACAGGCCTCGGCGGTATCGGTATATCTCCGTTGATCTGGGTCTACGGCATGGTCGGTGATAAAGTCGATGTGTGATTTATAGAATCCAAACAAGGGTTGTGGTAATGAAAAGACCGCTTGCCGATTGATGGTTTTGTGTCCCAAAAAACCCCAAGCACCCAAGGGTTGGAATACGGTCAAACACAGGAAAAAAGAAGCAAACCATTTTCGTGGACTCTTACTGAATAGCGGACCCCAGGGATGCCGTGAATAACGGTTGTTGTGTTGATAGGGGGTCTGGGACTTCACAGGAATTATTTTTGGTTATTCAACGCCCTGAGGTAAAGCTGAATGGTGTTTTGCAATCCCAAGTATAACGCATCGCAGACCAGCGCATGTCCGATCGAAACCTCTTGCAATCCGGTTAAATGCTGTGATAAATAGGCCAAATTGTGTAGGTCGAGGTCATGTCCGGCATTCACGCCGAGGCCTTCACCGACGGCAGCCTTGGCTGTGGCGATGTAGGGTGCGATGGCTAGCGATGGGTCTTGGTGGAAACCACGGGCGTAGGCCTCTGTATATAGTTCTATTCTGTCCGTTCCAGTGGCTTTGGCCGAGGCGATGAGATCGGGATTTGGGTCTAGAAAGATCGACACGCGGGCACCGGTTTTCTTTATTCTGTGGATGGTATGCGAAAGGAAAGTTTGGTGGTTGAGGGTGTCCCAACCGGCATTGGATGTGAGGACGTGTGGAGGGTCTGGCACCAAGGTTACTTGATGGGGTTTTACTTTTTCAATGAGTTGAAGAAATTCTTCGGAGGGGTAACCTTCGATGTTGAATTCAGTGGAAATGTTGGCCGACAGATCCAGAACGTCGGTGTAGCGAATGTGTCGTTCATCGGGTCGTGGGTGTACGGTAATGCCTTGCGCTCCAAAACGTTCGCAGTCCAGTGCTACTTGCAATACATTGGGGTTGTTGCCACCTCGGGCATTTCTGAGGGTGGCAATTTTGTTGACATTGACAGAGAGTTTGGGAGACGTTATTTCAGCCATAGCGCTACAAAAATACGGGGTTGAGCGGGGTTTTCTGTTGTGTTTTTCACGATGATTTCGGTGCGTGTGGCCAGGTAGAACTGGGGGCTATGTTTGTGTTTAGCAGGCATATTTCTTTTGTGTTTGATGGTATATTGAAGGTTGGCATTGAGGGCGATGCCGCGTTGGCTGAGGGTGTAGTGGGTGATTTCGTGCGAGAGGGTTTGTGGGGTAAAATACAAGGGAGTTTGGGTATCAAACACGATGCCTTCGGTGGCCCATTTTAAGGGTGAAAATGGCTGTCGGTAGGTGAGGGTAATCCCATACAAATAGGACGCGTTGCTACTTTGTGGGTGAGGCACTAGGGTGAATTGGTGTTCTAATTTTAGGCAGTTAGTACTTTGGTTTTTGAGGCTCAGGGTAATCTTGTGACTGGCTTTGGGCGATGATGTTGTGATAGAGGTTGTGTAGGCATCGGGGCTGACGGCCCCTTCAAAGGTTTCCCAGCCCCAGATGTCGGCTTGCCTGTTCCACTGCCAAAGGCAGTGGAACAGGCGCTCACGGTGGGTGGCTTTTTCCCACAGCAACTGTTGTTTGTGGTACAGAGGTCGTTCGAGGTTGCTGTTGGGCAGCAGTGGTTGCCTGAGTTCCGCGGCCCACCGCAAGCTTCGCTTGCCGGTGGTGCCGCGGGAATACGTTGCAGACACACTCCAGTGGTTGGGGATCAATTGGTTGAATAATCCCTGTGGTGGACGGAATTGATGCTGTATCCTGTAGGCACGCAGGGAGATGTCTGATCGCCGACCCAGCGGCACAATCCATCCCCCTACAACGGCCGATTTGGGCCTTTCGTTGCTTTGACATTGCAAAGCCAGGTGCAGAAAGGCCAATCCCCCCAAAGGCGTTTGTTTGGTACACCAAGCTTCGGTGTAGTGAAAGGTGTGGCCCGCGCGCAGCGCGGGCCGCAACCACACCTCCCGCGTAAACCATAGCCGATTATACTGGTAACCACTCCATGATAGCCCGTAACCCCGCCCCAATAACAGCGCTACCGTGCCGTGTCGCTGTCGCGTATTTCGCTGGTACTCCGCATTGCCGCCTGCGGAGAAATTGCCATCGGTAATCAAACTGCTCATCCTTCCCAACGAATCCACGCGAGCGGAAATTTGAGATTCTGAAACGGCCAACATCAACCGCTTTGCGCCATGCCCCACCATGCCCAACCTCCCCAAGTTGATTCCCACTGCCAATCCCGTGTGCCCCTGATATTCATCCCACCCGCGCTTCTCGGCTAAACCCCAGTCCGGTGTACGCCGTGCCCACAAAATGGGGGCGTTCCAGAACCCCGACATCCCACCCTGAACCAATCCCTGTCCCAATTGCATTGCATATCGACCCAGTACCAGCGTTTCGATGTTGCGGAATCCCGATACCCGCAAATGGTAATTGTTGATCAAGCCCCGCAGTGCCCCAAATCGATAGTAGCTCCCCTGCTTCAATCCCAACTCACCCACGTCTCGCTGTAGCGATAGGCCACAAGAAAATGTCTTTGCATTGGTATATCGCCATTGTAACTGATTGGCGCTCACACCCGAGGCGCCGAACTGTCGCCAGTCGCTTTTAGCACCCCAAAACAAATCTGCTTTTCCAGCTTTCAACTGCTCTATCCATTGTTGCTTTTGCCATTGTTTGTTGGCATCGCAAACCAAAAACCGACGTATTTCTTCAATCCGCTCCACTGAAAACCCGCATTGTACGAGTTCTGCCGGAGCCAAAATATCGCCAAAGCGCTGTTTGTGCTGTGCGATGCGCTGTGCTTCCTCCGCGTTCAATAGGGGATGCCATTGCAAGGCATAGTCCGATAGTTGATTGATGTACACCACACTGTCCGTGCGGTCGATGCCGCCCAACAATACACTTTTTACTTGGGTTTTGCCCACCATCCCCGCCTTTGCCGTCATGACTTCCTCATCACAACTTTCATTGTGTAAGTGGGCTTGCCCCAACACCGTTGAAACACCGCCGATAACTACTGCCACTGATAGCGTACCTGCCATCCTAAACACAGGCCCAATGGTCGCAACCACGCCACATCCAATCCTCCACTCCATGATTTTTTGCTATGAATAAGTCCCCACCGCAGGGGTTGATTTGTTGTATTGATTGCCATAAAGGCTTGCCAGTGTTGCCCGAACGGTTTGGCCATTCCCACCTCAAGAAACTGTCGCTGCGCACCGTAATGCAGTTGTGCAAATGGGATTGCAAAATGGTTGATCTTGGCCGCACCTGCCTTGGGCGATGTTGTTTTGTTATGGCCCAACCAGATTAGCTGAAATAGGGCTTGGTCATATTGCCACATTGAAAATACCGATTCCATGGGCGCGCCGAGGATCCAATGATTGAAAAATCCCGTTGTTGATGTCGCGCAAGTGCGATAACTGGCGGCAATTTTTCCCAGTTTAGCATCGGTGAACAAGTATTGAACGTTCACAAGGGCCGCATTGTCTGGGGTGCTGCTTTGTTGGGCAACGGCGGATCCAGCCAGTTTGATGCCCCCCAAGCCCAGAGAAATGCGATGATTTGGTGAAAGGTTGAAGGCATAATGACACAATGCCATTTGGGTATGCCATTCACTGGAGCCCCTGTTTTCAAGATCGATCCGGAAACGGTTTGATTGATGATGCAAACTCAATTGTCCCAATCCCTCCACGGAAAAACCATAGTTGCGAAAAATGCAAAAAGTTTCTGCTGTACTGTTGGATGTGTTGCCCCAAAAGGCAATTGGGAACATCATTTTGTTCGCCGTAAACGACAGGTTCGCTGCAGGGGTGAATTCAGAATTTTGGGATTGAATGGGTAGACAAATCAAGATCGAAAAGAAGGTGAAAATGTACTTTTCGATATGATTGCCATGCCTTGTCATTCCAATTGTTCTTTGAGTTTGATGAGTTTTTCTCGGAATTCTCTGAGTTCTTGTACGAGCTTTGTTTTGGGCGAAATTCCATCCTCGTTCCGCTTCACATTTTTCGATACACTGGCCAGTTTTAATCCCTTGCTATGAGAAAGATAGTGAATTTCTTTGAGTACATCCAGGTCCTTTTGGGTGTAGAAACGATCCCCCTTTTTGTTTTTCATGGGCTTCACTTGCGGGAAATTCTTTTCCCAGAATCGCAAAGTGCTAGCAGGAACCCCAATGAGGGCGGCGGCCTCGCCAATTTTCATGTATTTCTTTTCGGTGGGACTTTCCATGGGATTTACAAAGGTAGGTAACGACGGGGTTAGTCGAATCGCGTGGCTTCTCGCTGCGACAATTCAATCATTTTTTGGTATTGCTCATCGCTCAAATCGTTGCGATAAAAGAAGGCTGGATTCAAGGGGTTGTTGTGTTTGCGCACTTCATAGTGAAGGTGACTGCCGGTTGATCGTCCGGTATTGCCCACGTAGCCAATGAGTTGTCCTCGTTTGATTTTTTGTCCGCCTCGCGCCACAAACCGACTCAAATGCCCGTAAAGTGTGGTGTAGCCGTTGCCGTGGTTGATGATGATATGGTTGCCATAGCCCCAGGGCTCAGTTTTTGTAAGCACCACTGTGCCGCTAGCAGTTGCGTACACTTCGGTGCCTGTAGGCGCTGTGAAATCCATGCCCGGGTGAAACGAGGGGGTGTGGTAAAAAGGGTCCCTTCTGTATCCGAATCCCGAGGCCATCTGACGGAGGTCTTTGTTGGCAACCGGCATGATTGCAGGGATGGCATCGATGGCGTTGATGCGATTTTTGGAAAGTTTTTGCAGCTTTACAAAACTGGCTTGTTGTGCTTGAGCCAAAGCCTCCAGTTGGTCTGCCTTTTGTTTGATGCGTTGTAATAATTTGCCATTGGGTAGCTGTGATAGTTCCGCATAATCCTTGCCCCGGAAGTCGGTGGGT
>JBANFU010000264.1:0-7562 GCA_037975865.1 Bacteroidota bacterium | reverse complement strand
AGTTCAAACGAATTTCTTTTGCTCCACAAGGGAAGATTTCAAAATAATCAATCGATGTTTTACGGTTGTTACCATAGTTACCGGTTTTACCTCCGTTATCGTATAGAATACCCCCTTGGTTTGAGGCAATTTTTGATGGACCCATATAGAATTCACCGGGAGGTACTACCTCGATGTAACGACTCTTACAATTTTTGGTTGAAGGACCGATGTCGTTTTGAGACGTCAAACAGATTTCCCACCAACCCTCTTCATCGAATGAGAATATTGGGTTTTGGGCGGTACTTGTATATACTATTGTACCTGAAGGTGAGGTTGCTGTCCAATCCCACTTGTAAGCGCCATTGGTACTCAAATCAAACAATTGACCTTGGTAGAATACTTCCACCTGGTTGCTACCCGCGATGAAATCCGCCACAGGTGCTGCAGTTGGCTTTTCAATTTTTACAGTCTTGATGATTGAATCGGACATTCCACAGAATTGCTGCTTCAACTTTACATTGTAGTAACCGGTGTTGGCCCAAGATGCTTTACCCTTGGCACCTGAACCTACGACTGTGGTTCCGTTTTGGAAGGTCCAAGTTTGTGCATACGCAGAATTGGTTGCCGTGCTGTTAAAAGTGATTGGCGTTTTGGTATAATTCGGACCCGTTGGTACTGTAAAATCCGCAGAAGGAGGATTCACAGCTTTCACATTCACCTCAAAATCCAAAATGTTACCATAGTTGGATTGAGTTCCACAACCTTGTGAGGGAGTGAATGAACTATACATGCATCGAACACGCAAAATGGCCTTACCCGCTTTCACGCCCGTACAAGGGATTGTCAGCGTAGCTGTTTTTGTGGTGTTCACGGGAATCTGACCAAACTGCGAGGTCGCTTTTGCGATACACTCCGCTGCAGAAAATGTATTGTCGCCATCCAAGTCAATCCAAACACCGGCATATTCACTGAACGAACAAGTGTTCTCAATGGTCATGGTGATGTCCTCACCAGGCGTGATATCCATTACTGCGCCATTCGTCATCAACTTGTTTGAACTACCCGTATTGGCACAGTTCATACCAGACACCGAATAGGATGTTCCAGCAGAGTTTTTGAATGAAATCGCAGAGAGATAATCCCCCGTGCAATTCAACGAGTTGGTTGCGCCACAAATTTGGGCTTCCGACTGACTGATCCAGCCGGCCATTCCCAAAACCAACGCAATCAATTTTGATTTGGTAAATTTTAGATTCATATTCTTTGTATGTATTTTATCCATTTTTATTGCGCAAATCATGACATGTGCGCAAATTGAACGCGCAAGTTAAAGCACGGTTACCAAATAGATAAGCACCAACAAAAACAGACTCTCACATCAGTCGATGGGAACGAAACAGAAGCGAAATTATTTTGTCATCGCTCTAATTTTCAATAACTAAATAATATTTTAATTCAATTATTGAATACTATCATTTTTAATCATTTTTCAAGCTGTTTACTCGCCCAATTTTTAGCTCTACTAAAAATAAAATTTTGAGTCCCAATTGCCTTGAATTGAAGCCACAAAATTCTTACATCGCGCTGGCGATGTCTTTTTTACAAAATGATGACAATAAAATTACGGCTGACCTACCCAAAGGCCACACAGATGTACCAACACCTCGCTGCTTTTCTCCATATCCTGCACACTCACATACTCGTGCTTCCCATGAAAAGCCATCTCCCCAGTAAACAAGTTTGGACAAGGCAACCCCATGAAGCTCAGTCGACTGCCATCCGTCCCCCCACGAGCACTGGTCAATTGCACTGGAATTCCTGCCTTTTCAATGGCTTGCACCGCATACGATGAAATGCGGGGATCCAAATCCACCACTTCCTTCATGTTGCGATACTGCTCGGTCACCTCTAGGTTCGCTGATGCCCCAGGGTGCTTTGCCACCACCGCGTCTACCAATCCCTGCAATCTCGCCTCATGTTCAGCCAACTTTCCCGTCACAAAATCGCGCACAATAAACTGCACCCAAGCATGTTCCGCTACCCCACCCACGGCTACAGGATGCACGAAACCCTGTTTTCCTTCTGTGGCTTCCGGACACCATTCATCACCAGGCAACAACGCCAACAACTCCCCAGCCAATTTCAACGCATTCACCATCTTACCCTTGGCATAACCCGGATGCGCACTGATCCCATAAAAATGGACCTTCGCACCATCCGCGCTGAACGTTTCATCCTCATAACAGCCTCGCTCACCCGCATCCAAAGTATAACCCACATGGGCACCCAACTTCTCAATATTCACTTTGTCCACGCCCCGACCAATCTCCTCATCCGGTGTAAACAGAATTTTAACCGCCCCATGCGGCAGCTCGGGATGATTCACCATGTGTTGCACAAAATCCATGATCACCGCAACCCCAGCCTTGTCATCGGCTCCCAATAAAGTAGTTCCGCTCGCCGTTACAATATCATCACCCAATCGCTCCAACAAATAAGGATGCTCCTTGGTTGTTATCACCTGCGACGGGTCATCGGGCAACACCAAATCCTGCCCCTGATAATTCCGATGCACCAATGGCTTTACGCCCGCACCTGTGCAATCTGGCGACGTATCTACATGCGCGCAAAAACACAGTACCGGCACGTCGTGATCCACATTCGATGGCAACGTGGCATACACATATCCAAACTCATCCAAATGGGCGTCGCTCAATCCCATTTCTAAGAGTTCTTTCACCAAAATGCGCGAAAGATCCTTCTGTTTCTCCGTGCTAGGTTGGGTTGGACTGTTGGGATCACTCTGGGTGTCGATTTGGACGTATTCGCAAAAGCGCGCTTCTATAGATTTCATGGTTGCTTGGTACTGTTCAATGTTTTTTGTCCGATCTTTTCTGTTCGATGTTCGATGTTCGATATTTTTCCCCTTCACAGGCTCCGCCTTACACCAAATCCGTCAAGCTCATTTCCAACGCCTTCGCACTCAATCCGGTGGTCTTGGGGTTGAACTGTCGCAAGCGCATCATGCTTCCGTGTATGATCTGACTTACATCCTTGAAAATGGCCACATCGGTTACTTCCGCATCCTGCTTCATCAAATATCCAAACACGCGGGCCATGCCACAGTTCGCCATGAAATCGGGAATCACCGCAAATTGTGAATCCGCCAACTGGCTAATGGGTCCCATAAAAATCTCTTTATCGGCAAACGGTACGTTGGCTCCACAGCTCACCACCTCAATGCCCGCCTTGCCCATGCGCAACACTTGATCCTCAGTCACCAAACGCGATGCCGCACCCGGTATGAAAATCTCTGCCGGCAAATCCCAAATGCGCTCGTTCACTTCCTCAAACGACAACATATTGGGTGCATTCAACGCGCTACCATTGCGGTTGTTGAACAGCTCCACGATCTCGTCATGTCCCAACCCTTTGGGCTCAATGATACCACCCACGCGATCGATGATTCCGCCAATGCGCACGCCATATTTGGTGAGATAAAAGGCAGCGGCGGCGGCCACATTGCCCCAACCTTGTATGATGGCCAATTTACCGTTCATGAATCCACCATATACTTCGTAATAGTGTCGCACCGCCTCAGCAACACCCCAGCCAGTAATCATATCTGCAATGGTGTAGTTCTTCGACAAATCAGGAGTCAATCGCTCATCGGTAATGGGCAACAATACCCCGTTTTGCAAACGCGAAATGGCTTTCAATTTTTCCTCGGCACTGTAAGTGGTCAAATGTCCATTCACCACCCCTTCCTGAGGATGTAAAATGCCCAAATTGGCCGTCATCGGAATCACCTCGTGAATCTCATCCACATTGAGGTCGCCACCCGTGCCGTAATAGTTCTTCAATAGCGGACGCACCGCCTTGTACCAACGCTCCAACACCCCTTTTTTGCGGGGATCGGCCGGATCGAAATTAATACCACTTTTGGCACCACCAATGGGCGGACCTGCGATGGTGAATTTCACCTCCATGGTCTTGGCCAAACTTTCCACCTCACGCTGATCCAATCCCTTGCGCATCCGTGTACCCCCTCCCGCTGCGCCACCGCGCAATGAGTTGATAACCACCCAGCCTTCAGCCTCAGTTTCACTGTCCTTCCAAGCAAATACAATCTCGGGCTGCTTGCCCTCAAATTTTTCTATCAGTCTTTCTAATTTCACGATGCGATATATTTCTGTTCGATAAAGTTCTTGTTATTGCCATTGGCTAAAATCCCCGTCCAACGAACCTGCCACCCAATCGGTGCTAGCCCCAGTGGCTGAACTCAGCGTGTTGTTCTTGTTCTTCACCCGCATGGCACCGAGCAAAGCAAATATCATGGCCTCCTTGTAATTCACCAATTTTACATCCGGCACAACCACCGTGCATTCCGTTTCAGAACGCAGATAGTCCACCAATGTTTTGTTCAAGGCTCCACCGCCGGTCACCAACAACTTGCAAGATTCCAAGGGTTTCTCTGCGATGGATTCCAGGGCGCGACGTACCTGCACCGAGATGTGCATCACCAACGTCTTCATGCGGTCTTCTACCGATAAATCGTCGAATTCCCGCACAATGTGCCAAAAGTTCTTGTTGATCCATTCTCTGCCCAAACTTTTGGGGAACGACTGTCCATAAAACGGAATCTCATTCAAGGCATTCAGCAGCGTATAATCTACTACCCCAGCCTCCGCGATGACACCATCTTCGTCGTACTGCAAATCCCGCTCACGGGCCAATCGATTCAAGACAATGTTGCAAGGCGATATATCAAAGGCGATTCGCTTGCCCTGATATTTTGCTGAGACATTGCAAAATCCACCCAAATTGAGGCAGAAATCGTAATCGGCGAACAGCAAATCATCGCCCAAGCCCACCAAAGGAGCGCCCTGACCCCCGAGGGCAACGTCGGCCCGACGGAAATTCGACACCACTGGCACCTTGGCAAAGGCATTCAACGTGGCACCATCGCCAATCTGTGCGGTGAGCCATCCCTTGGGATCGTGGAAGATGGTATGACCGTGTGAAGCCACCAAGTCTGCCGTCTTTCCTGTTTGTTTGAAAAATGCGGCTGCCAACTCGCCCAAATACCGTCCATAAAAAATATCGGTTTTGGCATACAATTCGGCATTTTGATAGCGAAGCTGGCTCAAACGCACGCGCCATGTTTCGCTGTAGGGCACAGTGACGCCTTCCAAGATTTCCACCTGCCACCCTTGGGCCGTTTCGTTCACATCGCAGAGTGCCAGGTCAACCCCGTCCATACTGCTGCCACTCATGATACCTAATACCTTCATTTCAGTTTGGGTAACGATGATGATATCGTTGCTACTGCAAAAATAGGAACGATTCGAGGCGGTTTCACCGATAATTTTTGTAACTATGCAATTTCGACCTATTTCTATGGAACGCAAACACTTTCTTTCCTTGGGCGCCGGCCTAACCGTGGGCAGTTTGATGGGCAAAAATCCCATGGCCATTTCACCCGAAAATTCATCCACTTCCACCGCGCAATGGCTGCACCTATATGAAACGGAGGACGCACCCCTACCGGTTGCCCCCGATGCCCATGCACCCGAAATGGATGGTCCGTATTGGGATTTCATCCGGGGTTTGTTTCCTTTAAACAACAAACTTACTTTTTTGAACAACGGCACCATGGGTATCACCCCCCTGCCCGTGTTGGAAGCGCTCAATAAATCGTTCCGAAATCTAGCAGAAAACGCGGCTTACCCCATGCACGACGGCAGTTTTGAGGAGCAATTGGCCAACCTCATCGGCTGCAAAGGCAGCGAATTGGCCATCACCAAAAATGTAAGCGAAGGGGTAAATCTGGCCTGCAGAGCCATCCCTTTATCCAAAGGAGACGAGGTCATCATTACCCGCCACGAACACGTAGGCGGTTGCGCGCCGTGGTTATACCGCGCCAAAACAGAGGGCATCGTGCTGAAAGTCATTGAACTCGGCAGTACGGCCGCCGAAACACTTCAGCGTGTAAAAGACGCCAAAACCAACAAAACCAAAGTGGTGGCATTGCCGCATATTCCCTGTACCATCGGACAGGTATTGCCCATCAAGGAGATTTGCACATGGGCGAGGGCCAACGGAATACTTTCGGCCATCGACGGAGCTCATCCCTTGGGCATGATACAATTCAATTTGCGCGAATTGGGCTGCGATTATTACAGTGGCTGCTTCCACAAGTGGTTACTAGGTCCGATAGGCACCGGATTTTTCTATGCTTCGGAGAGTATCCTGCCGAAATCTGTGATTCACCATGTGGCGGCCTACTCGGTAGACACGTTCAATATGAGCACCGTTCCCCCTTCTGTGGGTGAGTTGGTTCCCAAAACAGCCCGATACAGCTATGGCACCTTCCCTGGCCCGATGTACGATGGGGCAAAAGCCGCGATGAAATTTTATGTATCGGTAGGACCGGAACTCATAGAAAAGCGGGTTAAATACCTCAGTAAAACTTTGATGGATGGCCTGATGGAACGCAACGATCGGGCGAAAGGACCCAATGGCAAAGACCCCAACGTTGAGGGCAAACCCCCGGTGATGTGGAAGATGCACCACAGCCAAGGTCCCATCATCCAAATTTTAACGCCGTTGGAAGACATTTCCCGCGGCGCGCAGGTGGGTTTCACCATCAAAGGATTGAAGGAAACTACCGAGACGCAAATCCAATCCAACACGTCAAATACCACCGTTGCAAAGCCCCCCACAGCCTCTCAACGCTTCTGCGATTACGCCAGAAAAAACAGCGTAATATTGCGATATGTAGCGGAAAACGACATCCATTGTGTGCGGGTTTCCACCCATTACTACAACAACCTCAAAGACCTGCAAGTATTCTTTGATGTTTTGGATGGTTTTTTAAAAGAAGAAGGTTGGTACTAACCGCATTTAACGGCATCCTTGCCCCTGAATTCTTTAATTTTGAGGTATGATAGCTCAAGCGCAGGAAATCCTTGGTCAGTGGCACAGTGGACAGTCCAACTTCCCCTTAACCACATCCGGCAGTACGGGAGACCCTGTGCCTATCACCCACCATCGCAGTGCCCTGCAGTGGAGTGCCAACAACACCCTGCAAGCGTGGTTTGACCCGGGTCAGCCCCCCGTTCAACTCTGTGTATTGCCTTTAAACAAAGCAGGTGGCTTCATGCAAATCATCCGTGCTGCCGTTTGGCAAACCCCCATTTGGGTCCTCCCGCCACAAGCCAATCCCCTCTTAGACCTCACAGCGGCCACCTTACTGCACCCAAACGGCTCCATACAATCGTTTGAAGAAGCCTGGGCAACCATACCTCCAACGACGGTCTCTCTCACCCCGATGCAAATCGCCATGGTATTGGAAAATCCTGCCTCCGCCGATCGCATCAACGCCTTTTCCCTCGTGTTACTTGGCGGACAGGCCCTGTCGGCCCAAACCGAAAATCGCCTGATCCAAGACTACCCCCATACCCGATTCATCCACACCTTCGGCACCACAGAAACGGCCTCCCATTTTGCCGGGCGCGAAATAACCCCCGGTAATTTAGACTACTGCATCGCGCCCGACACCCAAATCCAAACCAATG
>JBANFU010000254.1:0-6377 GCA_037975865.1 Bacteroidota bacterium | reverse complement strand
AAGCCCAATCAACCTCAAATAACTCCAATCAAAAGCCTAAACCCATTCCAAACCCAACTCTTGTAGGCCTTCCTTGATTCGTTGGAGCCCTGTATAGCCCATTCCGTGAGCTGCAGCCACCGCTGTAGGACTGTATTGCAGCAAATCTTCTACGGTATTGATATTGAGCGACAGTAAAGCACGGAGGGCTGGCGAAGCCAGCCCCCACGACAATATTCTTGGATCCATTTGCTCACAACGGATCTCCATTGTCTGTCGTAAATGCTGATTCAACTGCAAATTACAACGACTCATAGAGGCTATTAATCAATAACCAAGGTGCCCACTTTCTCACCTTGCACCAACTTCATCAAATTACCTTCGCCATTCATGTCGAACACCACGATGGGTTTATTGTTCTCCTGGCACAGCGTAATGGCTGTTAAATCCATTACTTCCAAGCCCAAATCATAGACCTTCTTGAAGGATATTTCGTTGTACTTCACCGCACCCGCGTTCTTCTCTGGATCGCTATCATAGATACCATCTACGCGGGTTCCCTTGATGACAACATCCGCCTCTATTTCCACCGCACGCAATGATGCCGCAGTATCCGTGGTAAAGTAAGGATTGCCCGTACCCGCTCCAAAAATCACCACCCTGCCTTTTTCTAGGTGACGGATGGCACGACGACGAATAAACGGTTCAGAAATTTGTTCCATTTTGATGGCCGATAGTAGGCGCGTAGTCATTCCCACTTTCTCAAAGGCCCCTTGCAAAGCCATCGCGTTGATCATGGTTGCCAGCATGCCCATATAATCTCCCGTAGCGCGATCTACCACGCCACCTTGAGCGCCTTGAACTCCGCGAAAGATATTCCCACCACCAATCACCACAGCCACTTCCACACCGGCGTCAACCACCTTCTTTACTTCCTTTGCATAGGCCTCTAACACTTTGGCATCAATGCCATAGGATTGTGAGCCCAACAGAGCCTCACCACTCAATTTCAGTAGTATACGTTTAAACCTCATTTGTTGTTGTAATATTAGCAAAAAAAATCCCTCTTTCGAGGGATTTAAAATTTCTTGATTATCCGAGTTGCACTCGCTTGAATCCATTCACGGTGAGACCAGGCTCAACGCTTGACAAATATTTCTCAATGGTCATTGATCCGTCTTTCACGAAATCCTGAGCCATCAAAGTAGATTCTTTGAAGAACTTCTGCAACTTACCTTCAGCGATACGGTCGATCATGGCATCTGGCTTACCTTCTGCACGGGCTTGCTCACGACCAATTTCCAATTCACGCTCGATGGTATTTGCATCCACGCTATCGCGGTTTACAGCCACAGGATTCATCGCAGCAATCTGCATCGCTACATCTTTACCTGCAACCAAGTTTGCCTCATTAGCCGCGTTGTTAAACTCTACCAACACACCCATACGGTTAGCACCGTGGATATAAGAAACCACATTAGCACCTTCTACCAACTCGTATTTGCTTACGTCGATTTTCTCACCAATCTTGGCCACTTCTTCCATCAAACGATCGGCAATGCTCACACCGTCAATAGACAACGCTTTCAACGCATCCACATCCGCAGGCTTATTTTCCAAGGCCACAGCAGCGATGTTCTTAGCCAAAGCGATGAAGTTTTCGTTTTTGGCCACGAAATCAGTTTCGCAACTCAACAACACAATCACACCGGCGGTACGAGCCTCGTTGGTGGTTGCAATAACACAACCCTCAGTAGCTTCACGATCGGCACGTTTAGCTGCAATCTTTGCCCCTTTCTTGCGCAAGAAATCAACAGCCGCTTCGAAATCACCGTTGGTTTCTACCAACGCGTTTTTGCAATCCATCATACCTGCACCGGTCATTTGGCGCAGTTTATTTACTTCTGATGCACTAATAGTTGTCATAGTCAATTCAATTATGCTTCAGCAGCAACTTCTTTTTCAGCAACCGCAGCTGATTCGTCTTCTGATTTCTCACGCTTGCGCTCTTGGCTACCTTCGATGATGGCATCCGCGATTTCACGGGCAATCAACTGAATAGACTTAGAAGCGTCATCGTTACCGGGGATTGAATAATCAACCACAGTAGGATCTGAGTTTGTATCAACCAAAGCGATGGTAGGAATACCCAAACGGGTTGCCTCAGATACCGCAATGTGCTCGCGCTTTACGTCAATGATGAAAATAGCGCCAGGCAACTTGGTCATATCTTCGATACCACCCAAAATCATCTGCAATTTGGCCTTTTCACGGTCCAACATCAAACGCTCTTTCTTGTTGATGCGCTCGAATGTACCGTCAGTAGCCATCTTGTCGATGTTCTGCATGCGCTTGATGCTCTTGCGCACAGTCTGGAAGTTGGTCAACATTCCACCCAACCAACGCTCTGTGGTGAAAGGCATGTTGGCACGCTTTGCTTCTTCAGCTACGATTTCCTTCGCTTGCTTCTTGGTAGCAACGAACAAAACCCTGCGGCCTGAACGAGCAATGTTTTTGGCAGCCGCTTTGGCTTCCTCCAACTTGCTTTCGGTTTTTTTCAAATCAATAATATGGATACCATTCTGTTCCATAAAAATGTATGGAGCCATCTTGGGATTCCATTTGCGGGTAAGGTGACCAAAATGTACACCTGCTTCCAACAAATCTTGCTGAGTATATGCCATGGGTATAATTAACGTTTAGAGAACTGGAAGCGACGACGTGCCTTTTTCTGACCTGGCTTTTTACGCTCAACAACACGTGAGTCACGTGTCATGAATCCAGCCTGTCTCAAAGGTGATTTCAATTCTGCATTGATGTCAACCAAAGCCTTAGAAATGGCCAAACGAACCGCTTGCGCTTGTCCGCTAACACCACCTCCACAAACATTTACCTGAACGTCGAACTTGCCGGCGTTATCGGTCAATGCCATAGGAGCCTGAATGGCTGATTGATGCCAAGACAATGGGAAGTATACTTCCAATGGCTTCTTATTTACAATGATGGTTCCGTTACCTTCTTTCAGGTATACGCGTGCTACAGCGGCTTTTCTTCTGCCTGAGGTGTTTATCATAGGGCTCAGTTTTCAGTATTCATTACTTTGGGTTGTTGTGCCGCGTGTGGATGCTCAGATCCCTCGTACACAAACAAGTTGGTAAACAAACGACGGCCCAAACGGTTCTTAGGCAACATGCCCTTCACCGCCATCTCGATCAAACGAGCAGGCTTCACATTCTTCGCCAAGGTGCTTCTCTGTCCACCAGGAAACCCTGTGTGACGCAAATACTCTTTCTTGTCGAACTTTCCAGCAGTCATCACAACATGCGCCGCGTTGATCACGATCACGTTGTCACCACAGTCCACATGGGGAGTGTAAGAAGGCTTGTTCTTGCCTCGCAATACCGAAGCAATTTGAGAGGCCATACGGCCTAATGTCTGTCCATTTGCGTCAACCACAAACCACTGCTTGTCGGCAGTCATTTTGTTAACCGAAACGGTTTTGTATGTACTCAGCGGATTCACGTTTGTAATTCTTACTTAGTTTTTGGGGTTGCAAAAATAGGATATTTTATGTCTTTGAGCAAGATATCCACAACTTTTTTTCATGCTTTCTTCGATTGGACACCAAAAGAATGCATCCCATGGGCGAAAACCACCCGCAAATGCATGGAAAATCGCAGAAAATCTGCCACTGCTACCAATCGTCCTCGTCGGGCTGGTAAGGCTGCTGCAACGTCTTCTTTAACCCCGTCACTACTTCGTTCACCTCAAAATCAGCCGCCAACAAATACCGATCTGTGTATTGATACCCTTTTTTCAATCGCATGTAATGCTCGTGGTATGTCCGAGAAATCTTCGTACTCAACCCCTCCTCCGCTTCTACATGCACAAAATTGCCAAATTGGTATTTATATCTACTGTCTTTGAATCGCAGTGTCAACCGATACTCCAACATACCCTCTTGCTTCTTGTTATACTGTCCGTATCTGCAAATCATCGGCGTGGTCACCTTCAACACAATCCGCTCAGCCACCTTGTCCTCAATCACCATCTTCTTGTATCCCTCCTTGCCCAAACGCTGCACCAAAAATTTCTTGGCTCGCCAGTACAAAGAATCAGCACCACAGTTTTCACACATCTCGTCCTCGATGATGTTCTCGTAGAAAATAATCTCACGCATGCTATCGTAAGGCGGCACAAATCGAATGTAAGGTGCGCGCTTCACCGCCGGCTCCTCCGCCGTGGATCCACCGTCCATACCCCATCCGCCATCACCACCACCCGATGTCACTCCACTGTCCTTCGCCGCAGTATCCGCACTGCCTGCATCCGCACCAAAACCCCACTGACCAAAAACATCGCCAGGCATCGCCATCACTGTAAGCAGTATCACTGCCCATCGTAACCAAGATTTCTCTTGCGCATTACGAGTATATTTCATCGTATTGTGTTCTAATTAATAATTAATTCTGCGAATATAAGGAGAGGAGACCTGCAACCGCCACGCGCTCAACATGCCGTCTCCGATTTCATTACACATAAACGACAAACTGCTCAAATTATTTTACACTTTGCCAGGAAATCTTCCTTTACTAAAAATTCTACCCGCAGGTTTTCCCTTGCGCAAGCGAATTTGCTCCTCCTCTGGCAAGTGCGTCACCGCCATACAAGCCTCCGAACAACAATGCTCATACTTCTGTGCACAGTCAGCACATTGTATAAATAATAAATGACAACCCGTGTTGGCGCAATTGATGTGCGTGTCCGCCGGCGCTCCACACTGATGACAACAGGCAATCACATCCTCTGATACCCGCTCCGCCAACCGCTGATCAAACACAAAATTCACCCCCTTGAACTTATTCTCCAACCCCTGAGATTTCACCTGATTTACATAGTTGATGATGCCACCCTCCAAATGATACACCTCGTTGTACCCGTTGTGCTTCATCCATGCACTGGCCTTTTCACAACGAATCCCTCCCGTGCAATACATCAAAATAGGCTTGTCCTTCTCCTCCTTATACATATCCAATACCCGCGCCAATTCCTCCCGAAACGTGTCCGTGTCCGGACAACTCGCCCCTTCAAACCGGCCTACCTCGCTCTCGTAATGATTGCGCATGTCTATCACCACCGCATTCGGGTCGGCCATTTTCTCATTCCAATCCCTGGCCGCTAAATACTTGCCTCGGTTTTGTAAACTGAATGTAGGATCATCAATGCCGTCAGCCACAATCTTTTCCCTAACCTTGATGTCCAACTTGATAAAACTCTTCTGCCGCTCCTCGATAGCCACATTCAACCGAATGCCTTGAAGAAAATCTATGGTGTACAAATCTGCCTTGAACGACTCAAAATGTACCGACGGTAGCGCGATTTGAGCATTAATCCCTTCGTGAGCGATGTAAATCCTACCCACAACCTCCAACCGACTAAAACGAACGAATAAATCGTTTCGAAAAGCCATCGGATCCGCAATGGGATGGTAACAATAAAATGAAATGGTGGTGTAGGGACGAACATCGGCATCCATCCGACGTTTAAGTTCCTCCCGGTTCACAATGTTTCGCAATAACATGGACTGAGATTATTATTAATAAAGTTCCACAAAAATACGAAAACTTCTACAAAAAAGGGCCCTGCATTCGCAGGGCCCTTTTTATTACATATTGATAAATGTATGATGATAATATCGCTTTCGGGGTGGCTTACAAGACTTTCCTTTGGTTGTACCGCAAGCTTCAAACAACATCGCTGTCAAAAAAACAAGCACGACCGTTTGAACTACCCGTTTGTTAATTTTCATACACGTTAAACGAACAAGGAACGAAAAAATTGTTGCGCCTCACTCAATTAGTGACGAACCACAATTTTGCTGTTCAAGTTCTTGCTGTTGCCGTTTACTGATACCATGTAAACACCGTTCGACCAGTCAGCTACGTTCATGCTCAACGCACCCGCATTTAGGTTGCCATTGAACACCACTTTGCCCTGCATGTCTGTAACAACCACAGCTGCATTGCCCATTTCCTTTGCTTCAACAACAAATACGCTGTTTGCAGGGTTAGGATACAAATTCAAGTTCTGCTCAACTGCTTCAGTTCCTACCAAGGCGATAGGGAAAGTCTCAGATTGCAATACTTCTTTGGTAGTGGCATCCTGAACAAACACAACCACAGCCAAATCGTTCCATGTTTCAACACTGTTCTCAGACAAGTGATTGATGTGCTGCGCCGCAGATCCATCCAAAGGCAAACGGTATCCACCGTTGAATGTGTAAGCGATTTTCTTGGTCACTTTGGTATCCTTCTTCAAAGGCGTCAAAACCTGTCCAACCGAACCGGTCATCATTTTCTTCATTACTTCCTCAAACTGCTTTTCACCGTTTGATTTCA
>JBANFU010000252.1:0-19552 GCA_037975865.1 Bacteroidota bacterium | reverse complement strand
GTTGTGAAACCAGCCATGACCAATTGCTCTGTGATACCGCCAGAAGCATGTTCACCCATTCTGCCTCCGCCGAAATTTTTACGTCCAATGTGGATGAGGCCGTTCAGGAACGTTCCTGTGGTGAGTACCACGGTTTCGGAATGGAAAACCATGCCCATGGTGGTAGTTACGCCTTTAACTAATTGATTTTCAATTAATAAAGACTTTACACTATCTTGGAAGAAATCTACATTGGGGTTGTTTTCTAGGGCCAGACGCCACTCTTCTGCAAATCGCCAACGATCGCTCTGTGCTCTGGGGCTCCACATCGCTACACCTTTGCTTCGGTTGAGCATGCGGAATTGAATCATGGTTTTGTCGGTAATAATGCCCGACATCCCACCGAGAGCATCAATTTCTCTTACAATTTGCCCCTTGGCTACACCACCCATCGCGGGGTTACAGCTCATCTTGGCGATGGTTTCCATATTCATGGTAACCAAGAGCACCGAGCAACCCATGGTGGCAGCCGCGTGAGCCGCTTCGCAACCGGCATGTCCGGCACCTACGACAATAACATCATATTTAGTAGTCATGTTGAATTCGTTTCACGTGAAACGCTAGTTCAGAGAGGACCACAAAGATAAGCAGGCCTCTTCTTCTTGTCTCATTTCTTTTGCCTGACTTACGGTTTTATCTTTTAACCCGAGGAGGTGTAGCAACCCGTGAGAAATTACTCGTACCATTTCCATTTCTGTAGTTTGTTTATGGGAAATGGCATTCTCACGAACGCGATCGATGGAGATATAAATTTCACCATCCACTTCATGAGATGCACCATCGCCGAGATCAAAAGTGATAATGTCTGTGTAGGTGTCGTGCTGTAAATGTTCCATGTTAATCTGAAACAGTGTTTCGTCATCTACAAAGACGTAGGTAAGTTGGCCGATTTCCCAACCTTTATTTTTTGCTACAACATGCAGCAGCTTTCTCAATTTATTTCTGTGGTTTTGATTCAGAAATTTTGATTTACCTAGAAATTGAATAGTATTCATTGAAGGAGTAACAAGGTACCCGAGTGTCGGGTTTTTTTGTTTCTGTAAGAAGCTTGAATAAGATATACATAGGTTCCCTGTGGAACCATTTGTCCTGACTTTTCTGAACCATCCCAACCCACGAGCGCATCTCCCTGGAAGATGATTTCACCCCAACGGTTGAAAATAGTCATCGTTGATTCCCCTGCCGATATTGCTGGGTTGGAAATTTTAAACACGCGATTGATGCCCATGGGATTAAAAGCGCTGGGAATGAGTGTGGTGTCGAACCGACTTGAATCAAAACCCAGATATACGGTTTTTTCGTTTGAATATAACTCGTAGTTCAAAGGCAACACACCGTCGTTGCTGTAAATCTTTACCCGTAAAGTTTGCCATCCGTACAAGTTGTTGGGCAAAGTGAAGGTGTTGTTTTTTCCTGAATACAAGGGGTTCCACGTGAAACCGTTTTTGATTTCTAAGTGATAATCGAAGTCGGTATAGAGGGCCGCATTGGCCCAACCTACGTGCGCATTCCAACTCATAACTTTTTGATTATCATTTAGTAACAACGTTTTGTGGGTGTACGAAGTATCATCTTTAATGCCACAATCGTTTGTTCTAATAAGCCTGTATTCTGCAATCTCTTGGTTTGTTTTGGTAGATAGGTCGTTGTGAGATACGTTGCCCGCCGTGGGGGTGTTGTAAATGGAGGACCAAATACCGCCAGCGTATTTTTCAATCGATAGGGTAGAAGAGGGGCCGTCCTTTTTCCAAATGGCATCCAAACGAACATTGTCGTTGCCAATGACACTGGCCCCGGTGATCAACGTGATGGGTTTGCTGTTTGCACCAGAGGTGTAGTCTACAAACACGCTATTTGACGAGCTTGTTGGCGTACCACCCGATTTGTGGGCTCGAACCAAATAAAGATAGGACTTGTTTAGCTCGTAGGTACCATCAGTGAAAGAATACGTGGCTGGATCGTTAACCAAATCGGCGGGCACATCACCCAGAAACGACCACCGATTGTCCGTGATGCAATATCGCCAAATGCTATATTTCGACGCCAACCAACCGATGTACTTCGAAAAAGTGAGATTCGTATTTTTGTTGCACCAGAACTTGGTATTCTTTGAAACAAGTAGTTTAATAGGGGAATGATAATTACTTAGTAGACCACCGTTTAAGCAACTATCAAAAGCGGCAATGCAAAAAGAATTGTTACCCGTGCGGGGGTTGAATGTTGCCGTGTCAAAACGATAAAAAGTGGAAAAAGTATCCTTAATCAACGCATTTCCTCCGCCCAACAGTTTGAATAAACTATAACCTAAAATATCGGGATCGGAAGGCTTTCTCCAGCCAGCGATGACTTTCTGACTGCCAAACTCAACGGATACACTGTCTGGTTCAAATTGTCCCGGCGCCGTGTTGTCAACAAAGACATGGTTGGAATTGAGCGTATCCGTACCGTTACACGCAAATGAAGTGGAAATATAAATTTCCCAGGTTTTGGTGTTCGGCAAAGTAGTGCTGATGTTGTAGGTGTTGAGAATAGATACCTGTTTGAGTAACTTCCAAGGTGATATTGCGTCCTCCCTTCCGTACAATCGGTGATAAGAAAAACTACCACAGGCATCCGCAGGCGGCGATAAACTTACCGTTAATGTGAAAGTGGGACGATCCAAACAGGCTCTGTAAACGGTAGCTGGCACAACAACAGCAAAGAGTTTTGATGTCAAAATCAAAGACAAACAAAACCATATGTTGCGTAGATGTACCACAGAATCAGAATTTAAGTTTGATCCGTATCCCCGGAAAGTACATGTATAAACGAACGTGAGTCTAAATAATTGTTGGCCAACGCGATAATCTCCTCGGCCGTCACAGCCCAAATACCCGGAAGCACCGTTGAATAATAATCCATGCTCAACCCGCGATACATCGCGTGCTGGTATTTGCCTCCCATGGCAAACGGACCGTCAAATCCCCCGCGAAATTGACCAGAATAGTATTGCTTGATCTTTGTTAATTCCTCATCAGATAGGGGATTCGACTTTAAATCTTGGAAAATCTCGTGAATGACCGTCAAAGACTCAACCCCGTTTTCGCTTTTCAAATCCCCAGCAATAGTCCAGGTAAAATCATTGAAAGCGGGTTTGAAATAAGAACCAATACCGTAAGTTAGCCCCTTCTCTTCGCGTAAAATTTGCATGAGTCGAGAACCAAAATAACCCCCCAAAACCAAGTTTAACAGGGTTAAACCGAAACGCTCCTTTTGGTCTTTGGGTTTAACGTGTCGCGCCAAAGTCACATTCACTTGACTCGTTCCTTCAACCCGATGATAAATGGGCTGCTCTGCCAATCCGGGGACCCCGTTAAATTGGTGTTGTTCAATTGCAACGTTCCCACCAGAACCAGTCTGTAGCGCAGCGGACAAACCATCTATGATCCCATCATCTACATCACCAGAAACAAACAACATCAATTGATTCAGTCCATAGTGTTCGGATTTGAATTGCTGAAGGTCAGTTCGAATAATATTTTGGTAATCATCGGGGTTGCCGTGAATCCCAAGGGTATGGTCTTTTCCATACAACGTTTCTAATGCGATGCGGCTCGACCAATATTTTGGTGTTTTTTGTTGACGTTCCAAAGAGGCAGATCTGACCATCTTGGCCGACTCCAACTCTTTGTCGGGATAACTGGCGGCTTGAATGTTTTCAATGGACCACCGGAAGGCCTCCAATATGTTTTTCTTACTCGCCCTCAAAACCACAGAGGATCCGAGATGCCCACATTCAGTTCGATGCGTAGCTCCCAAAAAGTCGAGATATTCTATCACCTCAAACTCACTTCGCTCGTCGTTTCCGGAGAATAATAAATCATTCGCCAACCCGGCAACATAAGGTTTTGACTGATGAAAAGAGCCCGCCGCCCAAAACAACTCCACCCGAACAACACCAATGGAACAAGGGTTGGAAAGGTGAATTTGGTGTCCAGAGCGCAGCGTAAAAAAGCGACTTTCAGGCACTTCAAAGGTCTGAATGGTCTGTGTATCAGGTCGATTTCTCAGCATACTCATGATTTTGGGTGGTAGTTAATTACAGACACAATCTCAGGGTTCAGCGTTTTCTCAGCAATAGATAACACATCGCTCAACAAAATCTTTTCGATAATTTGAGTCTCGCGATTGATGTCCTCCAAGGAACCCGCATTTTCAAAATAGCAAAGCCTTTGGGCCAACTGCATGGGTTGGGTCGCCTCAAACAGCAACTGTGTTTCATACCGATTTTTTACCCCTTGGTACATTCTTTCAAGTTCTGAACGCTTTGCGATTTCACTTCTCATTACATCCAATAATGCAGCTTCGCCTTCTTCGTGGCTTACTCCATCGTTTAATATCCCGTACATCACAAAGAGACCCTCTCCCAAACCCCGCAAATAGAAACATTCAGCGGCATTGAGTTGTTGGGTTTCTTTTACTAGTTTGAGCTGTAGCGGTGAAACATCGGATCCGCCCAGCATCTCAGCAAACAATTCAAGCGCAATGGAATCGGGATTTGCAAAAACAGGTCCTTTCCAAATTAAAAAGACCGCCGGGTTTGGACTCAAGTCCTCGGCTTCAAAAACGACCCTTTCCGCAATGCTGTCATCCTCCACATAGATGTTTTGGTTGGCCTCTCCTGGTTTTGAAATGTCTCCAAACCATTTTTCTGCCAAGTATTTCGTGTGCTCGAAATCGATGTTTCCGACCACGGATATAATGGCATTCTGGGGCGTGTAGAATTTGTCGTAAAATGATTGAACATCTTCCAAAACAGCCTCTTCAATGTGCTTGATGTCCAATCCAATGGTTGGCCAGCGGTAAGGACTATTTTTATAAACAAGTGCCCGAACATGGTGCCACAACATGCCAAAGGGTGCATTAAAGCAGCGTTGTTTAAATTCTTCCACAACAACACCGCGTTGCACCGAGAGTGATTTTTCGTCGATGGTCAATGCGCGCATCCGATCACTCTCTAACCAAAATGCGGTTTCCACATTTTCCGATGGCATCACCAAATAATAGTTCGTGAATTCATTGTTGGTGAATGCGTTATTCTGTCCGCCCGCCTCCTCTACCTCTTTGTCAAAAACAGGAACATTTTCACTTCCGGCAAACATCAAATGCTCAAACAAGTGGGCAAACCCGGTTTTGGTATAAACTTCGTCGCGAGCCCCCACGTTGTATAAGGTGTTAAGGACAACCGTGGTACGGGTCTTGTCTTGCAAATGAATGACTCGCAGACCATTTTTTAGCACGAATTTGTTATATGAATGCACAATACAAATTTACCATATTGCGCTAGCCTAAAAAAAACACCCTGCGGGCGGTTACCAACAGGGTGTTTAACTGTACAGTGCAGGCTAATTTACTCTCCTGCGGGCTGCAAATCGTCCTCGGTGATTTGTACGGATTTTCCTTTCGCCTCAATCAATAGGATGTTTTTAACAACAACCTCTGATGTCTCTTTTTTCTGTCCGTCCGCATCCAAATAAGAACGATGCTGCAATCGACCCTCAACCATAAGTTTGCTTCCTTTTTTCACCATTTTCTCAAATCGGTCAGCTACCGCACCCCAGGCCACCAAACGGTGCCATTGGGTGTTGTTTACCACATCGCCCGACAACAATGTAACGCGTTCATTTGTTGCCAAAGTCAGTTTCGCCAACTTTTTTCCACTTTCAAACTCACGGATTTCTGGATCATAACCCACATTTCCGACTAACCTAACGGAATTCAATAAATTTTTCATAACTCTTCTCTCGTAAATAACTGTATAACAAATAATAACACTGTGTTTTCCATTGTCCGTGGCCTTTGGACAGTTTCAACAATACAAAGTTGCCATCGATGCAATCATGCAGTCGGCAACCAATCATTTATAAACGATTATAAACGATTAACTGTCTGGGGGGGTTTTGGGGGACATCCATCAAAAGGTTGTATTGTTTCAAAATCGCTTATGGAAAATCAATACAATACAATGAGTTGCTGCAAAGAATGTAGCGACAAACTGAAAGGGAGGGCCGACAAGCTATTTTGCAACGACGCATGCAGGAGCGCCTTTAACAACAGAAAAAACAGAGCACAACTCGACCCCCTAAAATCCATCAATCGAGTTTTGATCAAAAACCGTAAAATCCTCAAAGAAGTATATGAAACCACGGAAGGGAAAAATACGGTATCCATTCGGCGCCTTGAAAACAAGGGCTTCCTTTTTAACTTCTTTACCCATACCGAGGAGCCAAAGAGTGGCAATTGCTATCGATATTGCTATGAATTTGGTTATGCAGAGGCAAAAAACGGAGAACTCATGATTACCAAATACCCTGGAACGTATTTGTAAAACGGCGGTGCCCCGAAATTACACTACCTTTGCAAATTCAAAAGGCATTAGTTATGGCAAAGTCTCCCAAGAATGAACAAGGCAATGGCAAAAAATTCCAGGTTAGACAACCCGGAGAAAAACGCAATCGCAAAATAGACTTTGATAAAACAGAGCCGAAAAAAACCAAGTTTTTTAGCGAAAACAAACCCGGAAATACCTCGCGTTCCACGGATAAAAAGCCGTTCGGTGACCGCAGCGATAAACCCAATTTTGGAAATCGCACCGAAAAGAGCAATCGATTTGAAGGAAGGGACGAAAATCGCCGAGACAATCAACGAAGCAATTTTTCCAGAGGCGATAAGCCAACATTCGGTTCAGACAGAGCACCTCGTGCCAACAATCCGCGGTTCGATCGGTCTTCATCATCCGATGAATCTACCCGGGGAGGCTTCAAGAAACCCAATCCTCGCTTTGCTGAGAAAGGGGGATTTACAGGGGGTGATAAATCTGGAAGACCGCGATTCCCAGGCGATAGAAGTGCGAGATTCTCAAAAGATGGGGATGACAAAAAACCATTCAATGCCCACGAGGGAAGAGGTGGTTTTAACAAACCTCGTTTTTCGGATAAGCCACGATTCGACAAACCATGGGACAAAGACAATGACCGAGGTGGTTTTAAAAAACCCTATGATTCGGACAACAAACGCAGCTTCGATAAACCCCGCGAGTTTGGCCCGAAAAAAGAATTCGGTTCCAAGCGCGATTTCGATAAGCCGAGATCTTTTGATAAGTCGAAATCATTCGACAAACCCCGATCATTCGACAAACCAGGATTCTCAGACAAACCGCGCTTTTCGGACAAGCCTCGTTTCGACAAACCCCGATTTGATAAGCCACAGTTTTCAGGTGCCGGTGAAAAAAGAGGTTTTGATGAACGCCCACCCCGCCGTGATTTCGAGGATCGCCCCGACAGGCCAGCAAAATCATCAGCCAATAGCGGAGCCAAAGGGTTAGCAAAATTCAAACCGAGGAGTTTTTCTGCCGACGCTGAAAGCACTTCGGATCATCAAGAAATTCAGAAAACTTACGGTATTCCAAAAGCGGAAAAAGCGGATACACCCAAAGGGTTCAAAGGCAGTAAAAGAGAGTTCAATCGTGTATCCAACAATTTGGAAAAAGGCGCTGAACATGCAAAAAGCAATGAAATCAGACTGAATCGTTATATCGCCAACAGTGGAATATGTTCTAGACGCGAAGCGGATGAATTGATTTTACAAGGCCTTGTGCGTGTGAACGGTGAAATCGTGAAGGAATTGGGTACAAAAGTGAAGCCTCACGACAATGTTAAAGTGGAAGACCGCAAGGTCATCCCGGAAAAACCTGTGTACATCATCATGAACAAACCCAAAGGATACATCACAACAACAGATGATCCCGAAGGAAGAAAAACCGTGATGGATTTGATCGATTTACCCGGAAAAGAGCGTATTTACCCCATTGGTAGGTTAGACAGAAATACCACAGGTGTGTTGTTGTTGACCAATGATGGTGAGATGACACAAAAACTCATGCACCCCAGTTTTGAAATCAAAAAGGTGTATCGGGCAACATTAGACAGGAAGCCGTCCAAAGAACACATGCTACAGTTGGTTGAAGGTGTTGAATTGGAAGATGGGATGATGGCCTTTGAGCAGTGTGGTTTTGTGGAGGAAGGAAAAGAAACCGTTTTGGGCGTGGAAATTAAAAGTGGTCGAAACCGCATCGTACGCAGAATGTTTGAACATTTTGGATACGAGGTAACCGCATTGGATCGTGTGTTATTGGGGGAGTTTGATAAAGTAAAATTGGGTCGCGGAAAATGGCGTTTCCTCACAGAAAAGGAAATGAACTATGTGGATCGTCTGAAGCGCACAAAAGCCAAAGCGCCAAAATAGCCGATTCAAAGACGTCAAGTCTAAGCAGCCTTATTGAGGGTCTTTCAACAAAGACTCTGCATTCATTTGAGATTGTAATATGCGCCAATGCATGGGCCAAAGATTGTTGAGCCCGTTGTTTACGGCGTTGGCAGTACCCAAAGAGAGGCCATTCCATCGCAATCCTACCACCCCTTTGAACTCGGTTTTCAAGGATAAAAATGCCCGCTTGTAATAAGAAAGCGCCTCGTCGAGGTCTAGGTCTAAAGTTGGGTAGGGAATCAATTTTTGGGCGAGCAAATCATATTCGGGATGAACTTTCCATTGGTTTTTGTTGTTTTGTCCCACGTTGATTCCGGTTTGTTTCACGCTGGGCAAAAAAGCTGGCAAATTGGGATAGAAATCGTTCCATAAACCGTTTCGTACCACCATCAATCCATCGGACAATTCATAGCCCATAAAGTCGGTTTTCAAAAATGGGGGCAAGGTTTTGCAGGGTTTCATCTTGGCCGATTTTGGCAACGACAAGCGCTCTTTGTACGGCTTTCTGAGAATGGCAAAAAAGAAGCCTTCACCGAGGGTCAGGTGTGGCAACATGCGGTATTTTCCTGGTTCGAGTTCAAAAATTCCCAAAGATTCTGGGAAGTCGAATTCCATAATTTCCGCGCCCAAACTTTCTACGATGTGATTGATGTTGTCTTCGTTTTCTGATCGATTGTAAGTACAAGTGCTGTATACCATGATGCCGCCTTCTGAAAGACTTGGCCAAATATCATGAGCGATTCGTTGCTGCCTCAATGTGCATAGCGTTACATTCTCCGCACTCCATTCATTGACAGCATCTGGGGTCTTGCGAAACATCCCTTCACCGCTGCAAGGCATATCGGCAACGATGATTTGAAACAGACCTTTCAGTGAGCTACCCAAGAGTTTTGCGTCTGCCGAAGTAACCACGTGGTTCCCTTGTCCCCATTTGCAAAGATTCTCAATCAGTGTACCGGTTCTTCCCGCAATGACTTCATTGGCAACAAGCAGGTCTCCCGGTCTCAAATGTGATGCAACATGCGTGCTTTTTCCGCCTGGCGATGCGCAAAGATCCAAAACGATGGCACCGGGGTCAAAGTTGTTGAGTAGGCGTTTCACCAACTCCCCAATCATCATACTGTTGGCTTCTTGCACATAGTAAGACCCGGCGTGAAACGCCGGGTCGGCTGTGAAACTTGGCCGATGGTTTAATACATATCCATCTCCGCAATGAGGAATGGCTTCACCCAAAATGCCATCGCGAAAAGAATCCTCTTTCACATTTTTGGTGTGGTTCATGCGTATGCTAACGATCGGATTATCGTGTAAAGACGACAATAAATCTTCAGCCAGATCGCCAGGCAAAGTGCCCCTCATTTGTGCGGTGAAATCTGCAGGTAACGTTACACTCATAGGGAAGTGGAATTAAACCACAGGGTATCGCCAACTACCCTGGTGTTGGATGGATAATTTTCTTTAAACAACAAACCAGTTCCCAGCCCCTGTGGTAATATGGGCTTGTACTGCGACACCCATTGTGCGATGACGGCCAGCCCCACATTCCCCTCCAAAGCACTCGTGCACCACCACCCAATGTCTTGCTTACAAGCTTCTGAAATCCAAAGATCGGCCAGGTCGGTCCCACCCAACAAAGTGGGTTTTAGAATGATATATTTTGGTTTGGCCCAAGACAACAAATGGCGACCACTTTTTACAGTATCCCCATCTTTTTGTGGGTGTAATCCAATGAGTGATTCATCCAAAGCCACATCGATGGCACTGAATCGACAAATTTTATCAAGTTCAGCGCAATGAACGCCCACAGGTTGTTCAATGGAATGAATTTCGAATCGGGATAATTCTTTGAGTTGGCCCAAAGCCAAATCATCGGAAAAGCCGCCGTTGGCATCCAATCGCAATTCTAAGGCAAAAGCGGAATGATGGTTACGAAGGCGTTCTAATAATCTACATTCTTCGTCGAAATCCAACGCCCCAACTTTGATTTTAATGCACTTGAAACCCGCATCAATTTTTGAAATGGCCTCCTGATACATCGCTTCTGCACCATTCATCCAAACCAGACCATTGATGGCCATACCGACTTTGCCTTGGGTGAATAAGTTCTCATTCCAATAGACAGAGGCCTGCCTTTCAGGTTGTATTAATGATTGCTGTCGCTGTAAATTTTTCCAAGCAGAATGTAGCGCAAATCGAAGACTGGGCAAGGCTTCCTTTGAACCAGGTTCCCATGCTGAGAGCCAATCCAAAACCTGTTGTTCTGAAATTTCCTCATCCAACCAAGGCGTTAAAACGGATGTCAGATCTACTTTGCCATCCACACTTAAATCGGGCAGTGGCGCTGCTTCACCTAAGCCACAACAAAGTCCAGATTGGAGCGAGAGCAACAAACTAGATTTTTCCATGTATTCTCCCCGACTTGTTTTGGCCGGCTTGAGAAATTCCATGGTTTTGGTTTCAATGTGAAGGCGCATGGGGTTAGTCTTTGTCCGGACCCAAGAAGTCGATGATTAAAAAGGTGAGTGCGGCGTACAACAAAACCATCGCCAAAATGGACAACGATAATTTTTTCAATTGACTATTGAGGGTTTCCCGGTCACCAGGCTTGGCGGTTTTAACACTTTGATAGTGACTTGATAGTTGAATAAATATCGGTGAGAATACACCCAGTAAGAAAAAGGTTTGAGAACCCCAAAAATTCGGCCACTCGAAATAGCGCTTTTCGAAAGTCAATAGAGAGGTTGGCACCAGCGCTCCGCCAACCAGTAGGAGTAACCGGTGATAGAGTAGCGTTTTTTTCTCGCCGAGCCTCACAGCCAGTGTTTTCTTACCCATGGAAGCGTCGGATACCAAATCTCTGTAATTGTTCACGTTTAAAACCCCGGCGCTCAACATACCCATGCCGAGGCCAGCCATCAAAAAGACATCCCAATATTTACTGGATGCGGCATCGTAAAAAAAGCCATTGAGTAAGCCCATACCCATGACAGGTACAACACCAAAAAACAAAACCACCGACAAATCACCCAAACCCCAATAACCGTATGCGTTTTTACCCAAGGTATAACCCAACGCTGCCGCAATGGCAAGCAATCCTACGGCAAACAAATACAAACCAGCTGCAGATTCGAAAAGTCCGGAAACGTAGATTAGTCCCAATCCACTCAACAAGGCCATGCCACCAATCATCCATAAGGCACGCTTCATGGCTGTATTGGTAATTTTTCCTGACGCCAGTGCACGGTCAGTTCTTTTTGCTACCACATCGGTGCCTTTTGAAAAATCACCCAAATCATTCGCATAATTACTCAGCACTTGTAACAGCGTTGCCGTTATCATTGCCAGCAAGAACAACAACCAAGGAGATGCATTATCCGTTTCGGATTGGTGAGGTAAGGTAGACATTCCCTCGAAGCATACATGTGAAACGGCTGCGCCGAGAATGATTCCGGAAAGCGCTAATGGTAATGTGCGAAGGCGTGCAGCTTGAATCCAAGGGTTCATATTGTGAAGATACACCAACCAAGCATTGGGGGTGCAAATTCGCTGAATCAAATGCCGCGACGAAATATGTAAAAGGGAGTATTTGTGGGTCCGAATTTCTGATAAAATGCGGCAACGCTCGGTATACTGCTTCCCTCGAAGTCAAAAAATGTGGGGCCACCCAAATGCTGCTGAATGGCTTGGTCGATGATCCCATGCATGATCCCCAAGAGTTTGCCTGGCTCCGTAGGACCTGCGCAGACATAATGCATATGTTTTTGTTGCGTGTGACCCAACTCGGCGAATCCCAGAAAAATGGCAGCACCTAGCACCTCGCCGGTTTCGCTGTTGGTGGCAGTCAGGGTCTTGGCGGCACCGTATCTGGTCTGCAATTGACGGCAGCCTGCAATAAACCTTTGGTAATCTCGATTCGATAATTGCACATTTTTTTCACCCCAGGCATTTCGGTATACGGCAACGACCTCATCAAATGACTGTGTATTGTTGGTATAAACGATAGGCAAAGTGCGCAAATGCGATAGATTTTTTCGGCAATCCTTGTTGTAGTTTGGCGGTTCAGCCAGATAAAGAATATAGTTTGTTTTGTTTGGTAAAGCGATGGATGCTTCACCATCAAAATAAGGATTCAGTTGAAGTCGTACCCGCAAAAAACGGTTGGGAATGGCGGCAATAAAATCTTTTGTGCGAACGGATTGGCTGGAGCCAAAAGCGCCTAGTTGCTGACAAAAAACAGGTTGAACAATGTACTCAATACCCCATTTGGTTTTCATGGGTAAGGGAAAAACAGCCTCGTAGTCTCCGTAAATCAAGGCCGACCAATGACCATCGCATAGCGCATCCAAATAAGAAGATAGCGCATAAACAAGGGGTACTTGTGAGCGCATGATAGCGGCATCCCATTGGTTGGAATCAATTTCCTTGCGACGAACAAATTGGATATTCATGGGCTCAGTTTGTTCGTTTGTCTAGACTGATTGGTTCTGCCCATGATTCAATAACGCGTTTCCACCCTATCCAAGGGTAGCTGTTAGATACCGATTCATTGTGAAAAATAAAACTAAAAACACCACCCCACTGTGAAATGGTTTGTTTAAATGATTCACCCAAATTCATTGATTCGTATCGAGATAAATTCAAATAATTTTTACAGGTGACATCCATAATGCAAAAGGGAACCACTTGTAAGGAAGTGGATTTTTCGGAGGAAACATCGTACCATGTATACGGAACGGCGGTACCAGCCCGGAACCCTACCGCGTCGGGATAACCCATACTCCAATCCGTTTGAACACCCAATTGTATTAACAGTTGATATGATTGTGGTAAATGCAAATGGATGAAGTGGAGTCGGCTGTGTTTTGGCGTTGCGCCAATGAGTTTGGAGAGGGTTCGTGTTTCTTCTTCCCATGCCGTAACGGTTTTCATGGCATTGTTTTTTTCTTGCCACGATGGATGTATGCCAATCCATTCTGGATTCAAGGCAACGCTTGTTTTGAGTCGTTCAAACTCTTTAAATAACTTATTTTTTGAAATTTGCTTGTTGCGATCGTCTCTCGTTGTATTTGTTAAAACGAACAGTTTTGGGGATAATTCTGTCGTTGACTGCGATGGCTTGAGGTGTTGAATCGTGGCATAATCTATGGCATAGGGGTCTTTTTTACCCATCAACACCGCCAAACGTTCTAGGAATAACTGCGGTGCCATTACCAAATCTCTTGTGAGTGAACCCAATTGGGTTATGATATCTCTACCACCATAGCGCAGCGCCATGTCGATATCTGCCGTGGGAATAATAGACCACTTTCTATTGGGGTTTACATTCAATAAAATCCCCAAAAGACAGGTCCATTGGTCTACCAAGGGGCTATTCAAACATTGATTTTGGGCGAATAAGCTCTCTTTGGCGGGGAAGCGACCGTGAGCGTCGGGTTGGACACGGGCATCGGTGGACTGTGCAATACCCCATTGCACTTCTTCATACCGGGTGAGACTCCAAAAAATGGCGGAGAAAAGGTCAAAGGGTACTTGTTTCGAAGTCAAATCCCAAGCGTTGTATGGGGCTTGATTCTCGGATGGACTTTGTGGTTCATAAGGGAATAAACCCAAAATGGATTCGGGTAAAGGCATCCCAAAACAGGTTTCGATGGCAGCATCTCCAACAATTCGGTATTTTTTCACGGTGGGTGCGATGCCCCATGGTCGAACGTGGTCTTCAAACAAAAGCCCAGAATCATAAATCCAAAGGCCATGTTCTGGTCGTGAATCGATATTTGGAGTTGACGAATAGACTATTTTTAAAGCACTGCTCTCGTTGTTAAAAATAGTTACGTCATGGGTTAGTTTTACTGGTATGCCCAAACGACGTAAAAACACCTCCTCCAGAAAGTAGTGAAGTCGCGCGGAATTTTGGTGGGCAAACAATAACACCATAAATGTTTTGTGTAATTTTGTGCAAAATAATGAAGGTTGCTTTAATCACCGGTATAACCGGACAAGACGGTGCCTATTTGGCGGAATTTCTTTTGAAAAAGGGCTATAAGGTGCACGGCATCAAGCGAAGAAGCTCTTTGTTCAATACAGACCGGGTAGATCATATTTACGAAGATCCGCACATTGAGGGCGCGAACTTCAAGATGCATTATGGTGATTTGACGGATTCAACCAATTTGATACGGATTATACAAGAGGTCCAGCCGGATGAGATATACAATTTGGGTGCGATGAGCCACGTTCACGTGAGCTTTGAAACGCCCGAATATACGGCCAACTGCGATGCCGTGGGCACCTTGCGTTTGCTGGAAGCCATTCGAATTCTGGGATTAACCAAGAAAACACGCATTTATCAGGCTTCAACGAGTGAATTGTATGGTTTGGTGCAAGAAATACCACAAAAGGAAACCACGCCATTTTATCCCCGAAGTCCTTATGCCGTAGCAAAAATGTATGGCTTTTGGATTACCGTAAACTACCGCGAAGCGTATGATATTTATGCTTGCAGTGGTATTTTGTTCAACCATGAAAGCCCCATTCGTGGAGAGACGTTTGTAACCAGAAAAATCACTCGCGCCACAGCGCGAATCGCGCTGGGCTTGCAAAACAAGTTGTACTTGGGCAATTTGAATTCGAAGCGTGACTGGGGTCATGCCAAAGATTACGTGGAAGCGATGTGGTTGATTTTGCAACAAGAGAAGGCGGAGGATTTCGTTATCGCCACGGGAGTGACCACAGAAATCAGAGAATTTGTGCGCATGAGCTTCAAGCATGTGGGTGTAACTATGGCATTCAAAGGGGAAGGTGTAAACGAAGTAGGCTATGTTGATGGCATCGATGAAGCGGCTTTTGAGGCAGCGACGGGACAAAAATGCGGATTAACGATCGGACAAGAACTGGTGTTTGTTGATCCCAAGTACTTTCGACCAACAGAGGTGGACTTGCTCATCGGAGATGCAACCAAAGCCCGCACCAAACTGGGATGGGCGCCTAAACATACTTTGCAAGACTTGGTAACGGATATGATGCAGAGCGATATTAAAGTGATGCAGAAAGAAACGTATTTGAAAGATGGTGGGTTCGAAACGAAGAACTATTTTGAGTAAATAATGGAACAGCAAGCGAAAATATATGTGGCAGGTCACCGAGGTATGGTTGGCTCAGCCATTGTTCGCGAGTTGACGCGTCTTGGATATCAGAATATTATAACCCGCAGCAGTGCAGAATTGGATTTGCGAAGTCAGGTTGCTGTTGAAGCATTTTACCGAGAGGAAAAGCCAGATTACGTTTTTGTTGCAGCCGCTAAAGTGGGTGGTATCCTAGCAAATAACACGTATCGTGCCGAATTTTTATATGATAATTTGAGCATTCAAAACAACTTAATTCACAATGCTTACGTGTTTGGCGTGAAGAAGTTGTTGTTTTTGGGAAGCAGTTGTATTTATCCCAAGTTGGCACCGCAGCCAATGAAGGAAGAGTATTTGTTGAGTGGATATCTGGAGCCAACCAATGAACCGTATGCCATTGCTAAAATCACCGGCATTAAAATGTGTGAGGCTTATCGGGATCAATACGGATGTAATTTTATTTCTGCGATGCCCACCAATATGTACGGTCTAAACGACAATTATCATCCCGAAAATAGCCATGTCTTGCCCGCGCTGATTCGAAAGTTTCACGAAGCCAAAGAGTCTGGTGCACCAGAGGTGGTGGTTTGGGGCGATGGTTCGCCAATGCGCGAGTTTCTGTATGCCGATGATTTGGCCAATGCGCTGGTATATTTGATGTTGAATTACAATGAAAAAGAATTTGTGAACGTTGGATATGGCAGTGATATCACCATTGGTGATTTGGCGAAAACAGTGGCTAAGATTGTAGGTTTCACCGGGAACATAGTTTTCGACAGTTCTAAACCCAATGGAACACCCAAAAAACTCATGGATTCAGGGAGGTTGTTTGCTACCGGATGGAAGCCCAAAACGGATCTTCAAGAGGGGATAGAAATGGCGTATGCTGATTTTCTAACCAAGCACTCCAACAAAAACATGTAAATTTGCAAAAACAAAACCAATAGATAGAATATCATGAAAGTAGCCATCAATGGATTTGGTCGTATCGGCCGTCACGCCTTCAAATTTTTGATCAACAAGCCTGGTGTTGAGGTTGTTGCCATCAATGATCTAACCGACAATGCCACCTTGGCGCATTTGTTGAAATACGACTCTGTTCACGGAAAATTCCCCGGTACAGTTACTTCTGATGCAGAACACTTGATCATCAACGGCAAGAAAATCAAAGCGCTTGCTGAGCGTGATCCTAAGGCTTTGCCTTGGGGTGCTATGGGTGTAGATGTTGTGTTGGAGTCAACAGGAATCTTCACCGATGCTTCAAAAGCAGCCATGCACTTGGAAGCGGGTGCGAAAAAAGTAGTGATTTCTGCTCCTGCTACAGGAGATGTGAAAACGGTTGTTTTGGGTGTAAACAGCGAAGTAATTGATGGAACAGAATCCATCATGTCAAACGCGAGCTGTACCACAAACTGCTTGGCGCCGATGGTAAAGGTGTTAGATGATGCCTTTGGTTTAGAGCAAGGGTTCATGACAACCATTCATGCGTATACTGCTGACCAGAATTTGGCCGATGCTCCTCACAAGGATTTGCGTCGTGCTCGCGCCGCTGCCTACAGCATCGTTCCAACAAGCACAGGTGCTGCCAAAGCCGTAGGCTTGGTATTGCCTCACTTGAAAGGCAAATTGAACGGTAACGCGATGCGTGTGCCCATTCCAGATGGTTCTGTAACTGATTTCACCTGCGTTTTGAAAACGGCTGCTTCTGTTGAGCAAATCAATGCGGCCATGAAAGCAGCGGCAGAAGGACCAATGAAAGGCATATTGGAATACAACGAAGATCCTATCGTAAGTATTGACATCGTAGGCAATACCCACTCTTGCATTTTTGATGCCGAGTTGACACAGGTAATCGGAAATACCGCGAAAGTGGTGGGCTGGTACGATAACGAAACCGGTTACAGCGCGCGCGTTGCTGACTTGATCGAGAAAATCGGATAATTAAATCGGAGAAATGAATAATAAAAAAGGGGGCTAACGCCCCCTTTTTTATTGCTTTTTGCATTTGATTTTACTCCATAATTACTTGAATATCTCCCAAGGTTTTTGCCCTAACCCAAAGTGCGTCTTGTTGTAAACTCCACCCACTTATTTCAAGCGACTTCAAATTCCCTTTGATTTTAATCCCACCTTCCATGGTTTGATTGAGCGACTCACCGATGGATTTTTTCGTCAAGTTCATTAAATCTGATAAATCAAAAACCATTTGTTCTTCCAACTTTTTGCGGATGGTTTCATCCATCATCCACTTGGCTGTTTTGATCAGAACATTCTTGGTGGCAATATCGTATTCTACGTTTTTTAGCGCCAACGATGCCTTCGTATTATCAAAGCTGGGGTTGCCTAACAAATAGAATAACCCTTTCTTGGTGCCGGCAAAACCAACCGCCACACCTAGCTTTTCACCGGCCGGAAAAAGCTTTAACGAAGTGATGGTAATCTTCTCCTTTCCCAACGCATAACTCTCCGTTTTCATGATATCAAACAACTGCTTTGATAGGCTGTCATAGTTCATTTTAAGATCGGTATAAACTTCAAATCCATTGCCCTTTTTGTAGGGTGATAAATTGGGTAATCCCACCGCTGGTTTGTTCCATGGCGTACTTTGAATGGTGGGTGTGGCGGTAAGTCCTACACTGAAATTGAGCACAGAGCCATTCATGTTGATTTCACTAACCGACAAGCTTTGTGGTTGAAATCTCAAATAACCGGTGGCTGGAATTTGAATGTCCTCTTGAAATGCTTCCCATACCGGTAATATGTAGGGTTTCAAGTCTTGTTTGCCAATTTCAGCATCGATCATCTTCGCCAAATTGCCAAGTTCGGGCCGAATCTGACTCATTAATACATCATTGATGTTAATCTGAGCAAAAGTCACACGACATGGATCTATGGGTGTAAATTCCGTAAAAGATGTGGTTGATTTGATGCGATAATTGGATGTTAGCTCCACATCGCTTTTGAGCTTGATTTTGGCACGTCGAAGCGATTCTCCACCCCAGCCACAGCTAAAGGGAATGGGAGGATTAATACAATTATCAAAAACGCAAGCAGCGCAGTATTCTCCCGAGAATCCATAGGCAACATCCAACCCCAAAAAGACGGTTTTACCTTTGCCACTTAACTGTATGGGTTCTCTTTTTAATTTATACTGATAGCGCAGTCCAGAACAAGGGTTATCGGATCCCTTAAACTCTTTGTCAAAGGATTGATCTGCCATTTTGATGAAGGGTTTCAATTCAACCCGAATGGGAATGTTGATGGTAGAAGCCACAACAGGCATGGGTTTTACCTCTACCACTTGATTGGCAGTTGTAGGCACTTCGGGCTGAATGGTTCCACAGCCCGAGATAAACAATAGCAACCCCGTCCAAAGTATGGGAAAGGGTTTTTTTCTTTTTATGGATGACATAGGAAGATGCTGCGCGTAACGGTGTTTTTTTCGCACTTCAATTTTACTGTATAGAAGCCTGAAGCAAAAATCTTCGTGTCTAATTGGATCAATGATTGGGTGAATGAATTTGAGTATACCTGTCTGCCATGGGCATCAAAAATAACGACATCAAAACCCAAACTGGAACACGGACAAACGAAAGTCAGCTGGTTATCTGCTGGATTGGGAAATACTTGCCACTGATTCGTGGACTCTTGGGTTCCAGCAGCTTCCTCTACAAAATAGACATATTGCAGGGTATCATTCATTTTCAGTCCATCATTGGATTTCTCGGCATAGCAAGTCATTAAATAAGCCCCAGCTTCGTAAAAAGTTAATGGCTTGGAACAGCTTGTCCAAAGTGAATCTCCTGCATTCATAGCACCGATCGTCATGGTATCAGAATACACGATTTTTCCAGAAGATGGTTGGCTGATTCGGTATACCAATCGATTGGGTTTGGTGGCATTTTTAACACCTTGGTTGGTAGACAATACTTTGGGGTATCGGACAGAATCTTGTTTAATAATTCTGGTTGACTTTTCCGGTTGCGAGGCTTTCAGCAATCGTAAATCTTGATAGAGATTAACATCTATCGTTTGCCAAAGGGAGTCGTTGAAGATATTTTGATCCTCAAACGAAGAGGTGTACAATA
>JBANFU010000240.1:0-3465 GCA_037975865.1 Bacteroidota bacterium | reverse complement strand
CTGATTGCCAATGTGCTACACTTCTTTATTGTGGCGTTTGTCTTGTTTTTGGTGGTAAAAGCCATGAACAAGGCGAAAACCATCATCGTGCAGGACGACGAAGAGACGCCTCCCACGGCGTAACTGTTCAATTTCTTTTACAATGTGGCAGTGGCGGAACAACTCTCAATCAGAACAGGGTGATACCGTGCCACAGGTTGCGATATTTGCTGTAGGAATGCGGTTGCTTTTTGTTTTGTTGGTGTTGGCTGTGTCTAGGCCCACTTTGGGACGAACCCTTGTTGGGGATGCGGATCCTGTGAAATACCAATATCACCGCGATTCCAATGCCCATAGAATTCTGACTTATGGAGCGGATTTTGGGTCTACGGTGTCATTTTCAGGTTCCTCACCCAATTGGTCGAGCGGCGGATTTAACAACATCACGGCCAACGGGTTTATGAGTGCGTTTGCCCAGGTAAAGCGACCCAATACCAGTTTTGACAACATATTTAAAGTGAATTTGGGCGTGGTTTCGGCCAGGCAGTACGACAACTATGGCGTGAAGTACCGGGTGAATAAAAAGAACATCGACAACGTCTTTTTGGATAGCAAATTGGGTCATACGGTATCGGCCCAACCCGGTATGTCGATCTTCGGCGGGTTAAACTTCCAGACCCAGATGTTGCCGGGTTACAAATATTCACGCAATTTGATAGGCAGGGAGGTAGGTACGTTAAATTCGAGTTTTTTAAGCCAGGGACAAACCCAATTTGCTTTGGGTATGGAATACAAGCCGTTGCCTACTTTTTATGTGCGGATGGGGTATGTGACTTTGAAACAGACCTATGTGTTGAATCAGTTGCTGTATGAGATCCGCAACGAGTCGGTGATTGCGCGTGTGCCCAAAGGAAAGTTTTTGGACAACCAGATGGGGGTTCAGATACAAATGGGGGTGCAGCGCGAGTTGGGGACGAAGAAAAAGGTAACCATGAAATTCAACTATTTGGGATTTGCGCCCTATGTGGCGGAGGAAGCGAGTTTGGATTCTCGCATCGATTTTGCGTTGGTGGCCAAAATTTCGAAATATGTAAACATCAACTACACGTTGATTTCCATTTACGACAAGGATTTGGTCAAGCCCGGTGCCAGTGCTTGGCAGAACAGTTGGATTTTCGGACTGGGTTATTCGTTTAAATTGTAGGTTCAAACAGCGCCATCAATTTCTCGGCGTTGGCCGCGTTGTTGAAGGTGTTGAGTAGGTGCTGCTCTCGGGCTTGGATGTCGGCCAGTTCAAACGACTCCAGGAAACATTGTTTGATGATGTGGGCCATGGTTTTGGGGTCGTCAGACACGCGACAAAGGCTTTCCAATTGTGTTTCTTCCACCATGGGGGTATTGGCTACGATATGTCGGCCGCGATACAGCGCATTGAGTAGTTTGAGTTTGATGCCCGTAGATTGGAAGGTAACGAGCGTATTGACGTGGGCATTGCGAACCAGGTCGAAAATTTCTTCTGCGGTGAGGTTGGCTTTGATTTGGATGTGTGGGTATTTGGCGGCGGCATGTTGTAGGACGGTGGAGGGGTTGGAGCCGGCCACGATGCAGGGTTGGGAGAGCAGGGGAAAGACTTCATTCACCAGGTAGATGGCGGCGCGGTCGTTTTCTGGTATGGATAGGTTGCCATGGTAGAGCACGTAGTTGCCTTTGCCGGGGAGCGCCATCACTTTGGAGTTGGAATGGAAGGCGGGAACGTAGTGGGCGTTTCCGTAGGTTTTTTGAAAGTACGCCGTTTCCATGGGCGATATGGCTGCAATGGCGTGGGCTTGCTTGAGTATGGGTTCGTAGATTTGAAGTCGGTTCGATTCCAGGAAGAAAAACTTTTGTTTGATCCAGCGGCGTTCGGCTTCGCCGAGCGCGCGGTAGTAATTGTGTTCTACGTTGTGTGCACGCACCACCATTGTGCGGTGTTTCAATTCGGGACGATTCAAGTAGGCTGTGGTATGAAGTCCTTCAAACAGGATGGGGTGCTCATCGAGCAATAGGTTGCGCAGGAGTTGTTCGCTGTTGCGGGTTGTGACCACGTACGGCGTGGATCCGAAGAACGGGTTTACCCAGCGCCGGCGGTAGTAGTAATGTGTTTTTTCTGTAAGGGCTTCCAACGCCGGCGCTGGCATTTTGCCTTTGTAGAGGAACACATGCAATGTGATTTTGATGCCCAAATCGTGCAGGCTGCGAATCTTGTGAAAAATATCCGTGGCCCCACCGTAATCCGGGGGGTAGGGAAGGTCAAACGCGATGATGTGAATGTGGCTGATGCCCGCGCGATCAACGGGTATAACGGGTTGGGGGCTGTCGTTTTCTAGGGTCGATTTCAAAGTGCTTCGGGGATCTGATGGTGATTGCGTTTACTTTTGGTTTTCTATTCTGGGCGTGGGTTGATTTCGATCATCGGCTAGGCAACGCATTCGCGCTTTTTTTGTTGTTTTCAAACAGGTCGCTGTAAATCTTTAGCAATTGAGGGACCTCATTTTTCCACTTCCATTGGGCGGCGGCTGCTTCGCAGGCCGCCTTCATCGCGCGGTATAAAGCAACATCGCTTAACAACCGATTGGCCCCGGAAACAATGGCATCCACGCGGGCCTCCGTAGGCAGTCCCACTTGGAATTCTGCCAATAATTTCGTATATTCCGGATAGGGATTGACCAAACTGGGCAATTGTGCTTGGGTGTAATCGAAAAACTTGTTGTTGAGCGACAAATAATAACTCAATCCTACATTCTCACTCACGTTGAAACCCAGGTAGGCCAACGGCGTTAACAGGGGCAGTTGGTGGGGCGCTATCATGCCCAAAAAGTGCACCCGATGCATGAGGTTCGCCTCCGATACCTGCCTGCGCAGCGCATCGCTCAAATCGCCTTCCCCCGCCAAAACCAATTCACAAGGGATATCCTTCATGGCTTCAATGAGCATTTCCAGGCCGCGACCTTCATTCAACGCTCCCTGGTAGAGGATGAATTGTTTGTCGCTCAGCCACAAAAAAGGGTTGTCTGGGCTGTGGCCCGCGGAAGAAGACTTCGCCAGGCTCGTATCGGAACTGTGGTCCGCACTATTGGCATCGGGCATGTTTCTCACCACAGACACAGGTTTGCCATAGCGTTCGGTAAAATAATCGGCAATGGCTGGACCTACAGTATAAGCCGCATCGGTGTGCTTGAAAGTGTATCGCTGTACCCATTCCCAAAGGGCTTGGACGTTCTTGCGTCGGGCCACCTCTGGTACATGCGTAAACAATTCGTGCGCATCGAACACGTGGTATTTTCTGCGCAGTTTGGCAGCCCAAATTCCGGGCATGGCGGTGTCTAGGTCGATACTGCAAATGGCGTGGGCGGGCGTGAAAAGCAGATATAAAAACAGGCGCAAGTTGAATTCCAAATAGAACAATTTGCCCTTGCTGAACAGCAGTCGCCGCAACCGTACCTGCTT
>JBANFU010000236.1:0-4539 GCA_037975865.1 Bacteroidota bacterium | reverse complement strand
ACGTCTTGTTTGGTAATGATGTGCCAGTTTCCGCCCATATCCATCATGAGGACAGCGGCATTTTGTGCGTTGATTTTTGCGGAAACTTCTTCAATCGTTGCCATATGAGAAACGATGGGATACGGTTTGTCCATGATATCCGATACTGGCTGATTCATCAACGCTCTGTTCCGCAGTAGTTCGGCATACAAATGCGCATCTTCTACGGCACCGACGAATTCATTATTGTCATCCTTGACAGGTAATTGAGAAACACTGTATTTCTGCATCAAACCGATCACATGTTCACAGCTGTCTGATGGTTTTACACTCAACAATGGCAATTGGGCATGATTGGCAATCAAGTCCAAGGCTGTGGTTAATGGCTTGGGGGATATGAATCCACGATCCCGCATCCAGTCTTCATTGTACATTTTACCCAAATACCTTGTGCCATGATCGTGAAAAATCACCACTACAACATCGGAAGGTTTAAATTGATCTTTCATTTGCAACAGTCCCGCCAAGGCAGATCCTGCGCTATTCCCCACAAAAATTCCCTCCTCCCTCGGAATTCTCCGGGTCATCACCGCAGCATCCTTGTCCGTTACCTTTTCAAAATGGTCGATAATACTAAAATCCACATTGGCAGGTAGAAAATCCTCACCAATTCCCTCGGTGATGTAAGGGTAAATTTCGTTTTTATCAAAAATCCCGGTCTCTTTGTATTTTTTGAAGACAGAACCATAGGTGTCGATTCCCAATATTTTGATGGCAGGGTTCTTTTCCTTTAAAAATTTGCCAGTGCCACAAATGGTGCCTCCAGTTCCCACGCCTACCACCAAATGGGTAATTTTCCCATCGGTTTGAGACCAAATTTCTGGACCCGTTTGTTCGTAGTGAGCCTTGGAATTGCTGAGATTATCGTACTGATTAGGTTTCCACGCATTCGGGATCTCATTGGCCAATCGAGTACTCACGCTGTAGTAACTGCGTGGATCCTCTGGTTCTACATCGGTAGGACAAACAATGACCTCTGCGCCGAAGGCTTTCAATGCATCAACCTTTTCTTTGCTCTGTTTATCGGTTGTGGTAAAAATACAACGATACCCTTTTATCACTGCGGCAATCGCCAATCCCATTCCCGTGTTACCACTGGTACCCTCGATGATCACGCCACCGGGTTTCAAAGCGCCACTCGCCTCGGCATCTTCAATCATTTTGAGCGCCATGCGATCTTTGATCGAATTTCCTGGATTGGTGGTCTCAACCTTGGCATAAACCGTGCATGGCAAATCCTTGGTAATTGCATTGAGTTTCACCATGGGTGTATTTCCAATGGTTGCCAAGATGTTTTGATAGACCCGCATAATACCGCAAATTTACCCTTCTATGTCGGCTTTTTTAGAAAAAACAACAATTCTGTACTCCGAAACCCGCGGATTGGTAGGTTGTCTACAAAAACAGTGGTAATTTGGCCTCCGCAATGAATACGATGAAAACTTGCCTGGTCATTCCTTGTTACAACGAGGCTTCGCGAATTCAATCGGCAGCGTTTACATCTGCACTTGAATCAGACTTGGGCTTGCAATACATATTTGTAAATGATGGTAGCAAAGACCAAACGTTGACTGTGCTACAAGAATATCGAGACTCATTGAATGAGGACTTAAAATCTCGGGTTAGCATTATATCGTACAAAGACAATAAAGGCAAATCAAATGCTGTATTGATGGGCCTTAACTCCGCATATTCTGCCATAAATAACACCGCCGATTTGATGGAGAATGAAGGTTTGACCCGCATAGGTTTTGATCGCTTACAAGCTGATTATGTAGGCTTTTGGGATGCTGATTTGGCCACGCCGCTAACAGAAATCCAATGGTTTTATCAATTCTCATCAAATGCGACTACAAAACCGTTGTTGTTGATTGGATCGCGGGTGGCGCGACTGGGTGCCAACATTGAAAGGACATTGTTCCGTCATTATTCGGGACGACTGTTTGCTACGTTGATCAGTCAAGGATTGGGATGGAAAGTGCACGATACACAGTGCGGAGCGAAATTAATGGATCCATCCATCATCCCAATTTGTTTTAGCCAACCATTTAAAACGGCGTGGTTGTTCGATGTAGAAATGCTGCTACGACTTCAGATACATTTCGGTAAAGCCGCTGAAAACATGGTTTTGGAGGTACCCATCCGTACCTGGAAAGACATTAAAGGCTCTAAAATCGGTTGGGGAGATTTCATCAAGGTGCCCTACCAGATTTGGAACGTGTTCAACACGTACAAGAAGCTCAAATAGTTAGACTTTTCAACGGGTTAGCGCAAATCGAATTTGCGCCAAATGATGTTCCCCATGCCACGCATACAGTCGGATTAGATCACTCAAACTCATTACCCTGCCCGATTCTGGATGTACCATAGTTTTGGCCAAATGGGTGGCCGGATCTTTCAGCGCCTCGAGTAAAAGCAAAGACCATTTCTGGTGTAACCCCAATAAAATCAAATAACTCGCTTCGTGATGAAACTGTGCATCAGGTGTTTCAGCCCAAGCATTTTCATCGTAAGGTTGTATCAAATCTTGGTCTTGGGTTAAAATGTGTTTGGTTCTTACATAGGCATTCAAATGAGCATCCGCCAAATGATGAACGATTTGACGCAGATTCCAACCGCCTTCTCTGTAGCTCTGACCCCATTGAGATTCTGTAATGGTTGAAATCACTTTTGCTAATTCTGTTGGGAATTGCTGAATCACCATAACATCATTGAGCAAAGAGCCCAATGAAACCGAAGCATCCCAATCGAAGGGTGGTAAGTCTAGGCTGTCCAACATATCAATTGATCCATTCAAACCCAGTGTATGGCACCAGTACCTCAGGCACTTTGATTCCGTTTGGTGTTTGGTTATTTTCTAACAATGCTGCCACAATCCGAGGTAGCGCCAAAGCAGAGCCATTCAAGCTGTGTGCGAGTTCAGTTTTACCTTCAGAATTCCTGAAGCGACATTTAAGTCGATTGGTTTGAAACGTCTCAAAATTGCTGACCGAACTGCACTCTAGCCATTTTTCTTGAGCTGCTGACCAAACTTCCATATCGTAGGTTTTCGCACTCGTAAAGCCCATATCACCGCCACACAGTAACAATACACGGTAATGCAATCCTAATTTCTGCAATAAACCTTGCACATAGCTCGACATGTCTTCAAGAACTCCATAAGAACTTTCGGGTTTTACAATTTGAACGATTTCTACTTTATCAAATTGATGTAATCTGTTAAGTCCACGAACGTGAGCTCCATAACTACCCGCTTCCCTGCGGAAACAAGGCGTATAACCCGCATTCTTGATTGGAAGTTGGCTTTCATTCAATATAACATCACGGTACAAATTGGTGATTGGTACCTCTGCGGTGGGAATTAAATACAAATCATCCACGCCACAGTGATACATCTGCCCTTCTTTGTCGGGAAGTTGTCCTGTTCCATATCCACTATCCGCGTTCACCAACAAAGGAGGCTGAACTTCCATATAACCAGCCTTGCCGGCTTCATTGAGGAAAAATTGAATGAGTGCACGCTGGAAAATCGCTCCTTTTCCCTTGTAAACAGGGAACCCTGCACCCGTTAATTTTACACCCAATTCAAAATCGATAATGTCATATTTCGCCGCTAACTCCCAATGAGGCAATGACTGGGCCGACAAATCCGGTTTTTGGCCCCACAGCAATACTTTAAGATTGTCCTCGGGTGTTTTACCCATTGGCACTTCAGCAGAAGGTGCATTGGGAATCGTGAGCAACAATTGTATTAAATTCTGGTCTGAAGCCTCAACTTCAGTCTCCAAGGATTTTAATTGTTCCTTGATTTCAGCGGATTCAGCCTTGAGTGCATCGCCTGCTTCGCGTTGACCCGTTTTATACATTTCACCGATTTGGGATGTCAGCTGATTTCCTTTCGACTGCAAAGTTTCCATCTCTGTGCGCTTGGCTCGGTTTTTCTCATCCAATTCAAGCACTTGGTTTATCAATGTCTTTCCATCTAATCCACGGATACTCAAGCGGGCCGCCAAGTCATCTGCGTTCTTTCTTATATTGGCAATCTGTAACATATTATCGTTTGCGAATTTCGTTAATTATTTTCAGGTCTGCGTTTGTTTTTTCCTAGGCTTGGCGCACCATTACCCCCAATGATTTGGCGATGTCTTCCGCTTTGGAAAGTGCAGGTCCTAAATCGTTAGGAATTTGACCATCCAATATCAACTCTCGGATGGCATCCTTGATTTTACCTATGTCTTGTGGATCTTTAATTTCAAAATGAGTTTTAATATGGTTTCCCGTTAAAACAGGTTGCCAATTGCGCAGCTCATCTTTTGCCAACACTTCATTGATTTTTTCTTGTACCAAAACCAAATTCTTCAAGTGTTTTTCAACTTTTGCTTCGTTTTTGCTTGTGATGTCGGCACGACATAAAGTAACCAAATCTGTTACGTGCTCACCGGCGTCCACAATCAAACGTCGAACCGCACTATCTGTAACCGTTTCTTTCGACAGCACAAT
>JBANFU010000193.1:0-5843 GCA_037975865.1 Bacteroidota bacterium | reverse complement strand
GTGGTAACAAAACTAAAAACTTCCAACCTCAAGGAATACGAGAAAAAAGTGACGGCCCAAATTGGTTACGAAGGCATGAAAGCGGATCGCTCTTGGGTGATGATCAACAAACACAAAAAGGGTGAAGTGGTGGCCGTTATCAATCCGGTGAACAAGAAAATGGTGTATTGTACGGTCATTGGGGAATTGCCCGATAAGGGAAATAAGCACATTGCCGTGTCGCAATCGGTGGCCGATCGTTTGGGAATCACCGAGGCCAACGCTACCTTGCGGGTTCGATATGTGGCCCAGTAACCAACTTTTGAGTCGCGATTTTTGGCGCAGCGATGTGCTGCTTTGGCTGTCGTTGGGTTGCCTTCATTTTTCCCCTGCATTGTCGTCCATCTGCCTCGGATTGTTCGTGGTCCAGTTGCTATTGATGGGGGATACGATAGCGATGCCGCGGTATCAGCGTGTAGGATTTTTTATCTTGTCGATGGCCCTTTTGTGGAACCTGTTGTGCTTGTATGATAGTGTTTCTTTGGGGTGGATAACCCAGTCCTTTGTTACGGATAGGGCGGCGGCCGACCTGCAAAAGTTGGCTTTGTTGAAAATTCAAGTCAAGTTGCCCTTGTGTATTGTGTTGGGATTGTTTGCGGCCGGCCGCCGCCTTCCCTCCGTGTTGTATAGCGCATGGCCTGTGTTGGTCTTGCCTTTGTTGTGGATTGCGGTGAGCAGTGTGATACACTATTGGCAACACCGCGCATTTTACGATCAAATGGTGCTGGAGAGTAAGCCCATTCCGCTGTATTCCAATGTTTACCATATCGAATTTGCGGTGATGGTGGGCGTGGTGGTTCTGTTGATGTTGTATGGGTTGCTCAATGAAAAAATCCGGGTCGATGAATCTCAACGGTGGTTGATCGCCGCTTTGGTTGTATTGGTTGTATGCATGCACATTTTGGGTGCGCGCACGGGTTTGGTAACGCTTTACGTGGGCGGATTGGTGATGATGATTCAGTATGTAAAAGAACAACGGGCGTGGTTGCGTAGGGCGGTTGTGACGGGTTTGCTAATGGCGATGGTGCTATCGATGTTGCCCAGCGTGCAGAATCGGGTGGTTAATACCTGGGTGGATCTTAAAACAACCTTGAGTGGGGGCGATGTAACCCATCAAAGCTTCGGACAGCGGTGGGTAGCATGGATGTCGGCCTGCCACGTGTTACAAAACAAAGAGCGGATCTATTCTGGCTTTGGTGTGGGAACGGATGAAGTCATGAAACAGGCCTACAGGCAGGGAGGGGTGGCGTTGGCGGAGCGACACAGAATCGGGGTTCACAATCAATGGTTGGAGGGTGCGTTGCAGTGCGGTTGGATTCCTATGCTGTTGTTGTTGGGTTTTGGTTTTTCGGTTTTGAGGAGACCCTCCTGTGAAGATCGCGTGGGCGGCAATGCGCTTTGGTTGGCATTGGTTGTGGCGATGATGTTTGAGAGCTTGATGGAACGACAAGCGGGCATTTTGATCCTGCTTGTGGTGTTTCAAGGACTAATGAGTGAAAAAAATGGCATGAATTCCAAAATAAAGAAGGAATATGCTTTGAATGATAAAATTAAATAGGTATATTTGCAACCCCAAAAATTATGTCTCGCGTTTGTGATTTAACCGGAAAGAAGGCCATGAAGGGCAATAATGTTTCGCATTCTAACAAGAAAACGAAGCGTCGTTTTTATCCCAACCTTCAAACCAAGAAGTTTTTTATTCCCGAAACAGGGGAGTGGATTACCTTGAAAGTAGCTGCGTCTACAATCAAAACCATCGATAAGAAAGGTATTTCTTCTTGCATCAACAATTTGTTTAAGAAAGGAAAAATTTAATCATGGCAAAAAAAGGAAACCGTGTTCAAGTAATCCTTGAGTGCACAGAGCAAAAAGGCAGCGGTGTAGCCGGCATGAGTCGTTACATCACCACCAAAAACAAGAAAAATACTGCGGAGCGTATTGAGTTGAAGAAATACAACCCATACATGCGCAAAGTAACAGTACATAAGGAGATCAAATAATGGCAAAGAAGGTAGTAGCAACACTGAAAAAAGAAGGTGCCGGTAGCGAATACGTGAAAGCAATCAAGGTAGTAAAATCGCCCAAGAGCGGTGCTTACTCTTTCAAAGAAGAAATTTTGCCTGCCGACAAGGTAAAGGCGTTCTTCGCGAAATAATTATTCCTTCAAAAGATATTATAGCCCCTCAATGGGGCTTTTTTTTTACCTTCACATCAAACTAGCCCATGTCCATCTTTAATTGGTTCTCGAAAAATAAGCCACAAGCGGAAATCCCCGCCGTGCAGGAGGAACAAGCCGCCCAAACCCAAGCGGCAATGGAAAAAACACGCACGGGTTTTTTGTCCAAATTGGGTCGACTGTTTGCAGGGAAGCGGCAGGTCGACAGTGATTTTTTGGATGAGTTGGAAGAAGTCTTGTTGACTTCCGACGTGGGTGTAGAAACCACTGTTCAAATTATTCAAAACCTGGAAAAGCGTGTCTCCAAGGATGCGTATGTATCGGAGGAGGAATTGCATGAATTGCTGGCCGATGAAATCGCCAAGTTGATGCCCGACATTCAGTCTCCGGTGGCAAAAGAGTTGAGTCTCCAAGGCGCCTCAACACCCTACGTGGTGTTGGTTGTGGGTGTCAATGGCGTTGGGAAAACCACCACCATCGGTAAGTTGGCCCATCACTATGCCCAATTGGGAAAAAAAGTGATTTTGGGTGCTGGAGATACCTTCCGTGCTGCTGCCGTTGAGCAATTGAGCATTTGGCAGAACCGCGCAGGCGTTTCTATCGTATCGCATGGCATGAATACAGACCCAGCTTCGGTGGCCTATGATGCCGTGAAACAAGCCGTGGAAGAAAATGCCGATGTGGTAATCATTGATACGGCCGGACGGTTACACAACAAAGTGGGGCTCATGAATGAGCTGTCGAAAATCCGCCGAGTCATCGAAAAGTTCAAAGCCGATGCACCCCATGAGGTGTTGCTGGTCATTGATGCCACGACCGGACAGAATGCCTTTGAGCAAGCCAAGCAATTTACCGCCGCAACCCAAGTGAATACCTTGGCCGTGACCAAACTCGATGGAACTGCCAAAGGGGGAGTAGTCATCGGGGTGAGTCACGCTTACCAATTGCCCGTGAAATATATCGGTTTGGGCGAAAAAGCCGAAGACCTTAAATTGTTTAATAAGTACGATTTTATCAAATCGATTTTTGTATCGTGAAAACCAAATCCAATAAGGAAACCAAAGTAAACGTGATCACGTTGGGTTGCAGTAAAAACCTGGTGGATAGCGAAGTGTTGATGGGACAGCTCAAAGCGTCTCAATTTGATGTAACCCATGAAAGTACCAAAGACGATGCGGATGTGGTCATCGTGAATACCTGTGGGTTCATTGAAAATGCCAAGCAAGAGAGCATCGATACCATTCTGGCGTATGCCGATGCCAAAGCGCAAGGCAATATCGAAAAATTGTATGTTACCGGTTGTTTGTCGCACCGCTACAAAGACGAACTTCAAGCGGAAATCCCAGAGGTAGACGCTTGGTTTGGAACCTTGGATATGCCCCATTTGTTGCGCACGGTGGGCGCGGATTACAAGCACGAATTGGTGGGTGAGCGATTGCAAACTACCCCCAAACATTACGCTTATACCAAGATTTCAGAAGGTTGTGATAGACCTTGTTCTTTCTGTGCCATTCCATTGATGCGCGGAAAACACGTTTCAAGGCCCATAGAGATTATCAAAAAGGAAATACAGGGCTTGGTGGCTTCGGGGGTGAAGGAAGTGATGTTGATTGCGCAGGATTCGACCAGCTATGGTTTGGATATCTATGGCGATCGCAAATTGGCCGACCTCATGAAGCACATCTCCGATGTGGAGGGATTGGAATGGTTGAGATTGCACTATGCTTATCCTTCACAGTTTCCGCTGGATGTATTGGATGTGATGGCAGAACGCAGCAACATCTGCAATTACTTGGATATTCCCATTCAACATATTTCAGACCCCATGCTGAAGTCGATGCGTCGCGGTATCACCAAAAGAAGAACCTACGAGGTGCTCAATGCCATCCGCGATCGCGTACCTGGAATTGCGTTAAGAACCACGCTGCTTGTAGGTCACCCCGGCGAAACAGAGGAAGACGTGAAAGACTTGCTCAACGCCATTGAAGACATTCGATTTGAACGACTGGGTGTATTTACCTATTCGCACGAAGAAAATACCCACGCTTACACCTTGGCCGATGACATTCCGCAAGAAGAAAAGCAGCGAAGGTCAGACGCCATCATGGAGGCCCAAATGGTGATTTCGGAGGAGTTTAATCAAAAATTGAAGGGACAAACGCTCAAGGTATTGTTTGATCGATTGGAAGGGGATGAATTTGTGGGTAGGACCGAGTACGACAGTCCGGAAGTGGACAATGAAGTGAGGGTGCCCGCCAAAGACAATTACGTGCGCATGGGTGATTTTGCCAATGTGAAGATTACCGATGCCAGCACTTACGACCTGATGGGTGAAGTAGTAACATCGTGAAAATCAAGTGTATTCCATATCCCTCATCCTCACTGAGTTCGTTTCTTCGCGAGTCGGCATGGGAAGGTAAGGGTCTGGGATTGTATCCATTTGAAGGCGTTACAGCCAATGCCGCTCAGGTAAAGGAGCGCGTTCAAGGGCAATTTGATTTGTTGCAGCGACAAACCCTACAACAAGTATTGCGGGAACAGTTGGGTGAACCTATCGGTCCACTGCAACAAACCAACATTGATCTACTTACGGAACCCAATGCCTTTACGGTTGTTACTGGTCAGCAAATCCACATTGGATTGGGTCCTGCATACGTGCTTTATAAAATCGCATCCACCATTCATTGGGCGCATCAATTGAAATTACAGTATCCCAAGGATCACTTTATCCCAGTCTTTTGGATGGCCAGTGAAGATCATGATGTGGCTGAGATTGATCATGTTAACCTGAATCAAGATCGATATCACTGGGATTTACCCTGGTCAACGTCCGTTGGGGATATGCCCACAGCGTCGCTCTCGGGTTTGTTTGATTGGTTGACAGATAAATTGGGTAAAACGCCACAGGCATTAGAGAGGATAGAACAAGTGCGTGCCTATTATCTCAAGCCCCAGGCTACATTGGCGTCCGCAACCGCGCAGTGGGTTTCCGAACTCTTTGCTGAATTTGGCTTACTGGTGTTGGATCCCCGCGATGTGAGGCTGAAAAAACAGGCCAAAAATTTGTTTGAGCAGGCTTTGTTTACGGAGGCACTGCATCAAACATTGCAAAATGGCACCATGGCATTGAAGGAGGCGAAACAAACACCGCCTGCCCATGTGGGGACGAGTCTCGTGTTTTGGGTGGATGGGGAAAGAAGATCACGCATAGAACCCACCGAGGAGGGATTTCAGACCGCGGATGGAGCATTGCATTGGAGTAAAGAAGCCATGCGTGAGATACTTCAGGGCGACGGCATCGCGCATTTATCGGCCAATGTTTTGTTGCGCCCCCTGTATCAGCAGTGTATACTCCCTTGTGTGGCCTATGTAGCGGGTCCTTCTGAATACTTATATTGGCTGCAAACCGCTCAAGCCTTTGAACAAGCGAATTTATCAGCGCCCCAATTGTTGCATCGCAAAGGGGGAGTGGTGTTAACGCCATCGCAGCAAAAAAAGATTGAACGGCTTGGAATTCAAGTTCAGGATTGCTTTTTAGGGGTTGAGGGCGTGAAAGACCTAGTGGTGAAGAGATTGGTGGGTGAAAACGCGGTGTTGAAGACGGTGGATACGGTAACAGCCACATTGC
>JBANFU010000093.1:0-4205 GCA_037975865.1 Bacteroidota bacterium | reverse complement strand
CGGCAGGACCCTTGATTGTAAGTCTGGATCCCGCAAAGAATGAAACCACTAAACCACCAATCATGGCAGTCATCAATCCCATAATGGGCGGAAAGTCACTGGCTTTTGCAATGCCCAAACTCAAGGGCAGCGCCAATAAAAACACCAAGAAACCAGAAATTGCATCTGATGTGAAATTCTCTTTTAATCCTTGTATCCCATCTTTGGGTAAAACGAATTTTTTGCTCATGTTCTTTAAATATTAATTTGATATTGAAGTGTGACTGAATTTTTCCGAGTCACTGAAAATGCATTGGTATTGAAAAGGGTAACGGCAGGACGGTTTGTAACATCCAGCGTCATTTTGGAGCGACCGCCGGGCATAAGCCAATTTACGCCCAGGCTACCCATGGTAAGTGCTTTATTGTTCAATCTGTTGTATTGAGTTTGAGTAACGGTGGCATAGCATTGCAGTTTTCCATGATCCGTTTCATTGCCCAAAAACGATTTGGGAAATAAATAGCCCAGTTGTGCGTGCAGAACATGGCCAGTGCCAAACATAGGATATGCATTGCCATACTGTCCGCCTGCATCCGTTGCCAAACCCGGTTGACTCAGACCGTTGGCGGGGTTCATGATTCCATTGTATCGCAAGTAATTGGTGCCGTAATTGGTGTAGTAATAACCCAAATACGCGTGGATGGCGGTTCCTTTCATCGGGCTCAACGGCCTATCCAAGAAAGACTCGATACAACCCAGCAATAGCGGATGAAACACCGTGTCAACGGCCCCATTAATGCCATTTGATGTAAGATTCCACATGGCCCGTTTTTGGTAAATCCCGCCCACTGAAACGTTCCATACTTTTTTGGTTCCCAAATAGGTACCAGGCATGTACGGCGTAATGTGCTGTTCGTGATCGTAGAATTGATACGTTAGCATCATTTGTTGTTGCCAATGATGTCCTTTTGTTGCAAAACTGGCGTTGTAACCCAAGGTGGGTGGTGTGTTGCCATTCGACTGCACCGGAAACGGGTCTGACAGTACGATGCGATAGTCCCAATGTCCTATTTGTCCTCTAGCAACCGCGCTCAACTTACGACTAAATTGATCGGTTTGATCCACGGTTGCTTGTGCAAATACGGGTACGTCCAACGCCAAAATCGTTGCAATACTCGGCTGTGAAAATCGACTCAATCCGTTGGCAATGGTTAATCCCCCGCCAATTTTCAACTTGTTTCCAATGGCCGAATATTCACAGAGGGCGTCATGAATAAAAAAGGTATTTTTTCTATTTCCATTGAGATTGGTTAGCCGGTTCACATTGTTCTGTCCGGCCTGGAAATACAAAAATACTTTGGGCGCCACTTCACCAAATACCTGAAAGCGCGTTCTGCGCAAACCCAAATCTACGGTTTGATTGGCTGTTTCACCCAGCACAGTAGTGCCCGGATTGCTTTGATTGGCCCGAAACCATACTTGGTTCAAGGCATGAAACTCTAAAACGGGTTTCGATTTATCGGGATTTAGAGATCCCATATTGTTGTTTTGTCCTGAGACCCAAGGGCTCAAAAACAACGACATCAATACAATTATTATATTTTTCATTGAAACTTTTTTTTGCTGGAACTTGCTTCTATAAAATAGAAAAACCGACTGTGGGAGAAATAAATCTCACACGATCAGCGCTCAACAAAAAAGTTTCAGATTGTGCAGTACAACAGATCGTTTACGATGAAAAAAGAGTGAGTAGCTCTTGCTGCGTTCAACATTGGTAGGCAGAAAAACGCCTAACCCACCCATTGGATCCAATGTCGCTACATGGCCAAAGTCAAGTGGGAGGCTACTAAAAAATCCAGTAGATGATTCCTCGTTAACTTCATCGGCATCCACGTCTACCTCACAAACGAGGCCGGCATGTTGAAAATCTTTGGTAAACGAATTTGAGTTAAGATTGGAAACAAACACTACCAAAAACAAGGCTAGAGCCAAGTTTTTACATGCATTGAGGTAGTATGACAGTGTTTTGTTCAACACTGCAAAGATACAACATACCCAATGGTACTTTGTTATATTATTGTCAGAATCCATCAGCATCCTGCCAGAAAGGATACTTGTTGCGGTAATGATCCAGCGGACCTTTTTCGAGAATTACATGGGCGAGACCCTCCCGCTCATGGGGGTGCATGAGGTAATCACCATCGAATCGAAGTACTTGAGAATGGCCATTGTGGGCAATGCCCTTCCCATCGTTCCCTACCCGATTTACCGCAACCACATAGGCCTGGTTTTCAAGGGCACGGGCTTTTAATAATGCATCCCATGCGGGAATCCGCACCGAAGGCCAATTGGCAACGAACAACAAACATTGTGGAATTTGGGGCGATGTGCTACCCATTGTTTTGCGAATCCATGCGGGGAATCGCAAGTCGTAACAAATAAAGGGGGCAATTTGCCAACCTTGATATTCAAATACACAGGGTTCTACACCGGGGGTGTATGATTCCTGTTCTCCGGCAAAAGAGAACAAATGTCTCTTATCGTATTGCGCTATAATTTCACCCTGATAAACGGCCAAAAACCGATTGAAGTAGGCTCCATTTTCCGCGATGGCCAAACTTCCGCAGATCATTCGATCTGCGCTGAGGGCTTTCATCCATTGCACGGTTTCACCGTCCATGGATTCAGCCCAATCTTGAGGATTCATGGTAAATCCTGTTGCAAACATCTCGGGCAAAACCACCAAGGAACCTGCCGTTGTTTGTCCCATATGCCACTGCAACCGCGCACGGTTGGCCGCAGGATTTTCCCAATTCAGGGCGGTTTGGATGAGGTATACGTTTAAAGCCGACATAACAACTCAGCGCTTTTGTGCAATGTATCATCATTTTTGGCAAAACAAAAACGCAGCCAATGTTGATTTTTGGGAGGCTCTTTATAAAACGCACTCACGGGAATTGCCGCCACTCCCAGAGATTCTGTTAAGTGACAGGCGAAATCCATGTCGTTCTGCGTTGAAATTTCACTGAAATCGGCAATTTGAAAATAGGCTCCCTCGCAAGGCAGCAATTTAAACCGGGAGGCCGACATCGCCGCCGCAAATACGTCTCGCTTCTGTTGCATAACGAGCGACACGGAGGCTTCGTATTGAGGTTTGGACTGCAAAAACTCCGCAGCGGCCACTTGCATGGGCGTGTTTGCGGCAAAAGCCAAAAACTGATATACCTTCCTTATTTCGGTTGTAAGCAATTCACTGGCTGTTACATATCCCAATTTCCAGCCGGTCGCGTGAAATGTTTTACCAAAAGAAGAAACGGCCACCGCCCGATGAGCCAATTCGGGTATTTGCAATACGGAGGTGTGCGTTTCACCATCAAAAACCATGTGCTCGTAAACTTCATCGCTGAGAACGATGGCGTTGGATTGGGTGAGGCAATCCGACAACTGTTGCCAATCCTTTTTTCCGAAAACAATTCCCAATGGATTGTGCGGGGTATTTACAACCACCAATTTGGTTTTGGGCGACAGTGCCTGTGACAGCGCTTCAAATGGATAGGTACCATCCGCTTGAATCTGCAGATGGATGGGTATACCCCCTGCCAATTTGATGGATGGCGCATAACTGTCATAAGAGGGATCAAACAAAATCACCTCATCGCCCGGCATAACAAGGGCCTGAAAAACCGCAAACAATCCCGCGGTAGCCCCAGGCACTATGGTAATATGTTGGTTAGCATCAATGTCAAATGCCCTACCCCATGAATTTTGTCGGGCCGCCAAAATCTCCCTCAAGGCAGGCTGCCCTGCCATGGGTGAATACTGATTGGCCCCGTTGCGCATGGCACGTTCTACCAACGCTACGAGTGCTGGATCTGGATTGAATTCAGGAAATCCTTGCGACAGATTGATGGCGTTGTGTTTGGCGGCCAAGGCCGACATGGTTGTAAAAATGGAGGCGCCTTGACTTGGGAGTTTCGATGCTAGCACAGGGCGAATTTACATCAGTGAATCGGTGAAAATTTGTCGATGCGATAAATAATATTTTGCAGCAAGGTTGTCTGAAAGGGTTAAATTTAACTAAATTTGCAGCCCTTGAAATTCCGAGTATCTGGAATTGCGGGCCCTTAGCTCAGCTGGTTAGTAGCACCTGACTCATAATCAGGGGGTCGCTGGTTCGAACCCAGCAGGGCCCACCAAAAGCCTCTCAGAAATGAGGGGCTTTTTTT
>JBANFU010000108.1:0-7900 GCA_037975865.1 Bacteroidota bacterium | reverse complement strand
AAGCCGCAGAAGGATGCTATCACGGATTTGTTGTGTACCTAAAAAACCGCCCACCCAAAGCGGAAACAGAACGTGAAATTGCCAAAATTGACCGCATCGTTGAAAGCTATAAAGACACTCAAATCTGGATTCCCGAAAAGGTAAGCTACCGGATTCGGAAGCGCGAGGTGGAAACCGGATACTATCTACCACACAGCAAAGACAAAAATCGGCAGCACATCAAATACACGTCGGCCGGTCTCTGGTTCCGCAAAAAGGAAACCCGCATTGTGCGCGATTCTATCCCACTAAAACGCATCCCGGGACACTTTGAAAGAACGGGTTTTTTCGACACCTTTGGCCTGAGAAATACCGATGAATTCAAGGTTTTAACCCGCAAAAACTGGGAAGGAAAATACGCTGTTCTGGTAGACGTTACCGGCAGCATGACACCCTACACCGCCCAGGTGATGCTGTGGATGAAGCACTCGAAAACCTGCCTCGAAAATGGCAGAGTGGTATTCTTCAACGACGGCAATGAGTCGCCCGACATGCTCAAACGCATTGGATTTTCAGGGGGATTGCATTTCGCGGAAAGCCACGTCTTTGATACAGTGTACAAAACCATGCAAACGGCCATGCGGCGGGGCGATGGTGGCGACATCCCAGAAAACAACATCGAAGCGCTCATCGCAGCCCAAAAACGATGGCCAGCATTGGATAGTTTTATCATGATTGCCGACAACAATGCCCCCATCAAGGACATCTCACTCATCAAACAAGTGACAAAGCCGGTGAACATCATTTTATGTGGCGTGAACGACAAAATCCACCCCCATTACGTTGAGCTTGCTGCCAAAACCAATGGCAGGATTTATACCCTGGAAGCAGAAATTACCGATCTCAACAAATTAAAATTGGGCGGCAGAATTGATATCGGAAAATCGGTGTACGAATACCGCAAAGAAGGATTGATAAAAGTATTTGATTATTAGCATTTTATGTCGACAAAAGAACCCATCGAAACAGACATTATCATCATTGGCGCCGGCCCTGTGGGCTTGTTTACCGTTTTTGAAGCCGGACTCCTCAAATTGCGTTGCCATTTGATTGATGCATTGGCACAGCCCGGTGGACAGTTAACAGAGATTTATCCCAAAAAGCCCATTTACGACATACCAGGATTTCCCGATGTGCTCGCGGGTGATTTGATTGACAACCTCATGAAGCAAGCAGCGCCCTTCAAACCGGGTTTTACCTTGGGAGAAAGAGCCGAAAAAATCGAACAGCTGGACAACAATAATTTCCGTGTCACCACGGATCATGGTACGGTTCACGTGGCTCCCAACATCGCCATCGCCGGTGGATTGGGATGCTTCGAGCCCCGCAAGCCGCCCATTGCAACCATTGGAGATTATGAAAACAAAGGGATCGATTACATCATCAAAGACCCTGAAAAATTCCGCGACAAACGGGTAGTGATTGCCGGTGGCGGTGACTCAGCCTTGGATTGGACGATCTTTCTGAAAGATGTAGCCGCCGAAGTGACCATCATTCACCGCAGAACCCAGTTCCGAGGTCACCTAGATTCTGTGCAGAAAGTCATGGATATGGACGCGCGCAAAGAAATTCAGTTGATCGTGAACAGCGAGGTAGTAGAATTAAAATCGAACAGCGACGGAACAGCGTTGGGCGCCGTTGGCATTGCCACAGACGGTGTTGAAGGCTTGAATTGGGTAGACTGTGATTATTTTCTTCCACTTTTTGGACTATCACCCAAGCTCGGCCCCATTGCGGACTGGGGATTGAACATAGACAAAGCCGCCATTGAGGTAAACACCTTCGATTACAGTACCAATATTCCGGGGATTTATGCCATCGGCGACATCAATACCTATCCGGGAAAATTGAAGTTGATATTGTGCGGATTCCATGAGGCCACCCTGATGGTTCAAAGTGCGTTCAAGCGCATTTACCCCAACAAAAACAATGTCTTAAAATATACAACCGTAAACGGAGTACAAGGATTCTGATGCTTACCCTGTTGCTATTTCATCGCGTAATCAAATGGATCGTTAGACTGATTCTGGCCTTCATCGCGCTGTCGCTGTTGTGGGTTGTGGCTTACCGTTTTATCAATCCGCCGACTACGGCATTGATGAATAGTCGGAGCGATACGTACGACATCGAATGTTCTCAGCAGTGGGTTGATTATGAAAACATTGGCAACAACATCAAAATGGCTGTAATCTGTGGCGAAGACCAACGATTCAAGGAGCATTATGGATTTGATTTCAAAGCCATCCAAAAAGCCATAGAACACAACATGGGTGGCGGAAAAGTGAGGGGGGCGAGTACCATTTCCCAACAAACCGCCAAAAATGTATTTCTTTGGGAAGGACGATCTTGGATCAGAAAAGGATTGGAAGTTTGGTTTACTGCGCTTATAGAGTTGTTATGGGGTAAAGAACGCATACTGGAAGTATACCTAAACATCATTGAATTTGGTCCCAATGAAGATGTTTTAACCACGGCCCAAGCCCTGCGCGCCGAGGGTAGCGAGAAAGAGTCGGCGAAAATCGCCCCTGTATTTGGGGTGGAAGCTGCATCACAGTATTATTTCAACACTTCGTGTAACAACCTCACCAAAAACCAAGCGGCCAAACTCGCCAGTATACTCCCTTGTCCAAGCAGCTGCGGAATGGCCTCACCGTTTGCCTACAAACACCGCAATTTCATACTGCGCTGCATGCGCAAATGGGGCCGGTCATTGCTGTTATAACCCGCGAACCTTCCCCAAAAGTGGGGGTCCCAATGGGTGTTGACCCCTTTCCGAAAATTGTCGTATTTTTGCAGTAATCATTTTTATGGCAACTACTCAAGACGTATCAGTTGGAAATTTTCTGCGCTACAATGGCGAACTCGTTCAAGTAATCGAATGGCAACACCGTACCCCCGGTAACTTGCGCGCATTCTATCAAGGCAAAATGCGTCGTGTAAAAGACGGCAAATTGGCAGAAAACCGCTTCCGCAGTGGTGAATCCGTAGAAATTGTACGCGTTGAAACCAAAGAATTGGCTTACTTGTATGAGGAAGGGGATGCCTTCATCTGCATGGACAACGAAACATACGATCAATTGCCCATCGCCAAGCACATGTTCGGTGAAGGAGCCAAATTCATGAAAGAAGGGGATATTGTATTGGTCGCTTTTGAAGGCGAGATTCCCGTTTCGGCTGAACCACCATCGCATGCGGTGGTTGAAATCACTTACACTGAACCCGGCATGAAAGGGGATACAGCCACCAACACGTTGAAACCCGCCACAACCGAAACAGGCGCTACCGTGATGGTACCTTTGTTCGTCAACACCGGCGAAAAAATCAAGGTTGACACGCGCACCGGCAGCTATGTTGAACGCGTAAAATAATCATCGCGTATCCATGCAAGCTTTAATGTCGGCCGAAAACGGCTTTTTGGCGTTCCCCGAAGCGGAATTGGCCACCTTGGAAAATGCCAAAGTAGTGGTTCAACAAACACCTTACGAATATTCTAGCTCATACCTAATGGGGTCGGACAAAGGTCCTGCTGCCATGGTTGAAGCCAGTCACTACGTGGAATTTTACGACGAAGAAATCGACCGGGAGGCATACAAAAACTTCGGTATCGCCACGCTTGAACCCATAGATTTTACCGGGGCTATCGACGCCGATGCGGTAAAATTGATTGCAGACCAAACCCGTGAATTGTTGAATCTCAACAAATTTGTAGTATCCCTGGGTTCAGAACACACCGTCACCTACGGGTACATGCAAGCCTTTGCAGAAAAATATCCCAACATCAGTGTATTGCAAATCGATGCCCACAGTGATTTACGGGCGGCCTACCAAGGCAATCCCTACTCTCATGCCAGTGTCATGCACCGCATTCACGACATGGGATTGAATTTGGTGCAAGTGGGCATTCGCGCACAATGCATCGAAGAAAGCCAACTCATCAAATCATCAGACAACATTCACACTTGGTATGCCCATGATTTGTGGGACAATGACGCGTGGATCGACGATTGTATCGATAGATTGGGCGATGTAGTTTATGTCACCATCGATGCGGATGGATTCGACCCTTCCGTAGCCCCGGCCGTTGGAACGGCTGAACCCGGTGGATTAACTTGGATTCAAGGATGCAAATTGCTTCGCCGAATCGCGGAAAGAAAACAAGTGGTGGGTTTCGACATCGTTGAAATTGCCCCCAGAGAAAATGATATCCTCACAGAATTTACCATGGCAAAACTGTGTTACAAGTTTTTGGGATATCTCAATGTAAATAACAGAATATGACAACGGCCCAAAGAATCTACCTCGATAATGCTGCCACCACCCCGATGGCCGAAGAGGTTATCGATGTGATGATTCCCATGATGCGCGAACATTACGGGAACCCCAGTTCAACCCATGCCCATGGCCGCAAGGTAAGAGGCATCATCGAAGAAGCCCGAGGTACCGTTGCAAAGTTGCTGAACTGCGCCCCTGGAGAAATTTTCTTTACCTCAGGAGGAACCGAGGCCGACAACCTCGCACTCCGTGGCTCGGTTGCCAAATTGGGCATCCAAAATATCATCTCCTCCGCCATTGAACACCATGCCGTTTTACATACCGTAGAAGAACTTCACCATCAACAGGGTGTGGGTTTGGATTTTGTAAAACTCGATGCTCAAGGACATGTAGACCTATCGCATCTCGCAGAACTGCTCAGTCAAAAACCGAATGCCCTGGTCAGCCTCATGCATGCCAACAACGAAATTGGCAACATGATCGACGTGCAAGCTGTGGGTGAAATGGTTCACCAAGCCAATGGCATCTTCCATTGTGATACCGTGCAAACCATGGGACATTTTCCGTTCGATTTGGGTCAAGGACACATCGACTTTTTGGCCGGTGCCGCCCACAAATTCAACGGACCCAAAGGCGTTGGCTTCATCTATATCAACAAAAAGAACAAGATCGTTCCTGAAATTACCGGCGGCGCCCAAGAACGCGAAATGCGCGGCGGAACCGAGAACGTCATCGGCATTGTGGGCCTAGCCAAAGCATTGGAAATCGCCTACCGCGATATCGATGCGAAAAAGCAACACATCACCCAACTGAAAACCACCATGATGGACATGCTCCGTCAACAAATCCCCGGTGTAAGTTTCAACGGGGACCCCGAAGGACGCAGTTTGTATACCGTTTTAAGTGTTTCCCTCCCACCCAATGAAATGTCGAGCATGTTGTTGTTCCAACTCGATTTGGCCGGCATCTCAGCCAGCGGTGGCAGTGCATGCTCTAGCGGTGCAACCGGAGGAAGCCATGTGATTAATGGGATTTGTCCAGGTACCGACCGCAGCACCATCCGCTTTAGCTTCGGCAAACACAACACCTTGGACGAAATCCAATACACAGTGAACCAACTGGCCACTTGGTACGGAAACAATTCATAATCCCCCTACTGCTGATCCTCGCGGTTGGTTTTACCGCCTGTGCAACCGTTATCACAGGTAAGCAACAAGTCATTCACGTTGTTTCCCAGCCTCCCGGTGCCTCGGTACAGTTTTTTCGGATCCTTGCCCCGGAATTCATTCCCAATGTGTCTTTGGATTCCATGGAAAACGAACCCGCGGCCCCCACAAATCCAAGATTGAATTTCACACTGGATTCCAACATTCATTGCGTCACTCCCTGTTATGTGCGTGTGCCTCGCTTACAAACCGACACCCTGGCAATGATCGTGGAATTAGCTGGTTATCAACCTGTAACCCATCGCTTCAAAAAAAAATGGAATGAGGCCAGTGCATTGAATTTTGTCATTCCTTGGAATTGGATGATCGATGCCAACAACGGCGCCGTGATTCGCTATCCCCAACCCGACACCTTTCTTCTGCAAGAAGTCAAAAAAAGGCAGTAATTTTGCAACCACAAATGCCCATCCTTTACCTCACACGGAAAGAACATTTTAACGCCGCTCATCGGTTGTGGAATCCCAATTGGACCGACGAGCGCAATTACACCACATTCGGAAAATGTGCAAATCCCCATTACCATGGTCACAATTTCGATTTGTACGTGTGTGTCAAAGGTCAGCCCGATCCCGAAACCGGCTGTGTCATGGATTTGAAGGTCTTAAAAGTCATTATCCGCGAGGAAGTCATCGACCATTTAGATCACCAAAACCTCAACCTAGACGTACCCTGGCTCGCGGGAACCATGCCCAGTATTGAAACTGTGGTAGTGGCCATTTGGCAACGATTGAGCCCCAAACTGCCAAACGGGGTAGCGTTGCACAAAATCACCCTCTGGGAAACCCAAAACAACTTCGTAGAATACTACGGAGAGTGATACCATGAAAGCTTTCATCCTTCGGTTGGTGAATACCGAAAATGCGCTGCGCGTGGCGGCGTTGTTGCTGTTTATGCATCTCACCATAACCGACGGTCTGCTCTGCACCACCGATACAGGGGCCTATTTACAGACCATCAGCAATATAGAGTCGCATGGACTGGCCGAAGCAATCCCCATGGATCGATCGGTTTTTTACGGACTCTTTCTCTGGGCCGGAAAGCAATGGTTTGGGCTGTCTCCACTGCTGTCTGTATTCGGCATTACGCTACATCCGCCCCATGTTTTCATCATCCTATTGGTTCCTTGTATTTTGTTACTGACAGGTCTCCTATACTGGTTGGAAGTTGGTTTCAAGCAGCATATGACTTGGATTGTTTTGGTTTCCATGACGATAGCAACCGGCCTAACACCCTTGCCGTGGTTTGTGTTTCAGGTCATGCCCGACATTTTTACGTCTTTGGTTTTCATCTTTGCGATGCTTTTCCTCAGTGTTGAATCTCGCAGCACCAAAATCTGGTCCGCGGTTGTGGTCGTAGTCTCGACACTGATGCACCACTCCCATCTGCCCTTGCTCACTGCGTTCGCTGCGGGCATCCACTGCATCAAACCCCTGAGGAGCCAGCTGAATTTCTCGACCCAACAAACCAAACAACTCTTTGTCCTCAGTTTTCTGCCCTGGATCATCACCCTCTCCCTCAACCTATGGGCCGGAAACGGATTCACACCATCCAAAGGAAGCCATGTTTTTCTGATGGGCAAACTATGCGAAAATGGCGTACTCAAAGCCTACCTCGATGAAAATCCCATCGACCAGAACCCACTCGCCCAATCTCACCCCGAAATTGCCACGTTTTATCAGCACAAAAACAACCTCCCACAACATGCCTGGGACTTTGTTTGGAACGACCAGCCTTTGTTAGGTCCAACCGGCGGATGGCACCACAGCAAAGACCTTTACCTCAGCATTTACGCGGCCACCCTCACATCGCCCAAGCTCCTACTCAAACACATAGAAGCCGCTGTCAAAGCCACATTTCAACAAGTATTCCTCAACCATGCCGGCGACGGACTTGAACCGCTCAGCAAAGAGGGCGCAGTCGCCACCGAACTTAAACAACACTTTCCAGACGATTATCAAGGATTTTTTGGACATTCAGCGCAGCAACAATCCCGCATCAATTTTGGCACTTTCAATCAAGTCTACGATATCGTGGCCGCATTCCTGATGCTAACATGCCTGTTTATCCTGTATAAACATCCCAACCCGCACTATGCCTGGCTGTTGGGTGTTACCACATTCTTCGTGATTTGCAATGCTTTTGTGACCGCCAACTTGGCCAATGTATTGTCGCGACTCAACGCACGAACTTTTTGGCTCATTCCCTTGATTTGCGCCGGCATCATCACAGCTACCCTGCTCAATTGGCGCGATAACCAACGTCAATCGACCCGATAAATCGGATACAGATTGTGGGTAGGCTCGTAGTGTTCGGTCTGTTTGTAAACCCAATTCAATTGCGCCCAAGCATCTTTTGCAAACACC
>JBANFU010000086.1:0-10898 GCA_037975865.1 Bacteroidota bacterium | reverse complement strand
CAAACCCTCTTATCGCAAATCGTAGCGCGCGTAGAGCAAGCCCTCGGCTCCAAACCCCAAATCCAACACCTGGCCGATCGCATCTCCTCCGTGTTCGTGCCCACCGTGGTCATTCTCGCCGTTGCCTCGGCCCTCTTCTGGACCTTCTTCCCACTCAATACACCCACCGGATTCGCCCTTACCACATTCATCAATGTGCTCATCATCGCCTGTCCGTGTGCCCTCGGACTCGCCACACCCACTGCCCTCACTGTAGGCATCGGCACAGGGGCCAAACAAGGCATTTTGGTGAAAGACGCCCAAGCCCTGGAAAAAGCAGCGAAGATTACAGACATCGTCTTCGACAAAACAGGCACCCTCACCCAAGGCAAACCCACCGTGGAACGCTTGCACCTGTTTGCCACACCGGAATTGTCTGACACCCACATCCTACAACGCCTGTTTGCCCTAGAAAAGCAGTCCGAACACCCGCTGGCCCAGGCCGTGGTAACCCATCTATCGCAGCAACCCATAGAACCCCTCGAAATACAACAGTTCCAAAACATGCCAGGCAAAGGCCTCGTGGCCGAGTGCCAACAGAAACCCCTCATGCTGGGATCTTGGGATTGGATTTCCAACAACAGCCACCTTTCCATTGGCCGCCATCAAGCGGATATTGCCCAAGATTTGCTTAACCAAGCCCAAACCGTGGTGGCACTGTCAACCCAAACCGAATTGTTGGCTCTGGTTGGCCTATCTGATGCCATCAAAGAAGAAGCAATTTCTACGGTATCCTCATTACAAAAAGAGGGATTCCGGGTGCATATGCTCACGGGCGACAACCCCCAAACGGCCCACAAAATCGCGGCGCAATTGGGGATCAACAGCGTGATTGCACAAGCCCTTCCCAACACCAAATTCGACTTCATTCGACAGCTTCAATCACAAAACCGCATCGTGGCGATGGTAGGCGATGGCATCAACGACGCGCAAGCATTGGCGCAGGCCGACGTGAGTTTTGCCATGGGTACGGGCACGGCAGTGGCCATGGAATCGGCGGGGGTGACGTTGACGGGCGGACAGATATCGCAGATTCCGCAGGCGATTGTCCTATCCAAGCAAACGCTGAAAACGATTCACATGAATTTGCTGTGGGCTTTTGGCTACAATGTCTTGGCGATTCCCTTGGCGATGGGCGTGTTTTACCCCACCCAGGGACTGATGCTCAACCCGATGATCGCAGGGGCAGCCATGTCGTTCAGCTCCATTTCCGTTGTACTAAACAGCCTTTGGCTATCCAAAAGAAACTAATATGACTACGTTACAATTCAATACAAACATCAATTGCGGCAACTGCATCAAGTCGGTTACGCCCTTCTTGAACGCGGTAGAAAGCATCGAAGCGTGGGAGGTAGACACCAACAATCCAAACAAGGTGCTGTCGGTACACACCGAGGAGCCGGCCGAATCGGTTGAAGCAGCGGTGCTGGTTGCCTTACAGCAAGCAGGGTTTAAGGCCGATACCATTCGTTGAACATCGCCACACCAAACAGAATGAATCCTGTTGATGGCAATCTTCAATGATTAGTCAAGTTTGGTAAACTCAATTTTCTTGCTCACATCGGAGGGATTTTCCAACCACAACTCTTTGTTGGTGAGGCGAAGTATGCGATACACTTTGGTACCGAGGTCGATACCACCCCAAGTTTGCTTGATGGAGATTTTTTCTTTGGTATCACCCCATTGCCAATCCAGATCCACGGTAGCGATGTTGTAGGTACCGCTGAAAAGTTTGGTTTTGGTGGTAGCGGTGCCTTTGTTTTCTTTGGTGAAATCGTAAATCAATGAGTCGCCGGCTTTGGGGGCAGCACCATCTTCTTTGAATGTATTATTCCAGCGACCTTCCAAGCGGCCAACTTTGGAGCGGAACGACAAATCTGGACCTTCTTCGTAGGTACAACTTTGGATGGTGGCCATGGCCACTAAAATGGCAGCGAATAATCTCATTTTCATACGATTGGATGTTAGTGTTAATTACGAATTAAATAATTTTTTCATGGAATCAATCACGAAGGGGCAGAAAATTCACGAAATTTGTAGTGTTGCAATGGGATTGACCGGATTCGACGGGATGATTGATTGCAGTGTAAGCATGTGGTGCGTTGGGGGTTTGCACCTAAATCTCAACCTTCAAAACCATAAGAGGCGAATCTAACTACGCCATGGCTGCCTAATCGGAATGATTAAGTAATTGCCATCTACCCCGAATGTCTCTATCTGAGCCGATGTTCGTCAGGGGTAGTCGACCCGCTCAGGTATGGCCCCGAAGTGCCGATGCAGGGGTTTATTACAAAGTTGGATAAGGAGCGACGTTGGCCAGGGTAGAGCCGGCCCGATCCCGAAAATCAATCTAACCCTAAACATGTAGAAAGCGCTAGCTGTCGCATCGCCGGACGGGGGTTCGATTCCCCCCAATTCCACAAAAAGCCTCTGATTCAGAGGCTTTTTCATTTGCGATTTTCCTTAAAATCCCCTCTCCGTTTTTGCGATTTTCCGTTTTTCATTATCATCAATAAACTGAAAATTGCAACCATGAATTGCTCCGTTTTCATTTATATCACTTTTATATTCATGATGTTGCAGAGTTGCACCATCACCAAAAGATACCATACCCGTGGGGTAAATTTTCAATGGCATGGAAACTACACAACCAAAAATAAGATTACGCCAATCATCAAACAGGCCAACAATATCCATCCCAAAATAAATCTTGGAACTCAATCACATCAGTCCGAGTTCAACTTGAAACCAAGTCCAACAATTTGTTCAGTATTCATTGATACTATTACTAAATCTTACACCAACACGGCAGATTCACTTTCACCAGAATTAATAAAATTAAGACGCACCAAACAGCTCGCAAATAGTTTCGCAATTGCTGCCGGAGCATCTTTTTCAGGAGCAGGATTAATTATTGCAGCGGTACCCAATCGGGGTCCGAAATCCAAAAATGCTGTTTGGGGTTTCATCGCTGCAATACTGATGTTCCCAGTCGTTTTGTTATTCATCATACTATACAGTATTACAATGCGACGCTATCGTAAGCTCCTCAAGAATTTCCAATCCAGCTAACCATACAACACTTCCCCCCTCCCCGCCGTCTATAACTCCGCAACACAGTTATGCGGAAATACCTCATCGCCTTTATCATTCTACTACTCGGCACAAACCACGCCGATGCGCAATACTATTACAACGCCCCCAACGCCTCGGCCTACAACCCCATCAACAACCGGTACCTCATCACCAACCAAGGCAGTGGCGAAGTCCTTCAAATCGATCGCGCCGGCAACAAAACCCTGTTCGCCAAAAACTTAAAATCGCCCAGAAACATCGCCTTCCACAAACTGCCCATCGGATATGCGGTGCTCGTCCTCGACTCCAACCGCATGGTGATTTACGATACCTCGGGCAACCTGATCGGCACCGAAACCATCAGCGGCATCCAACAAATTCAAGATTGCGCCTACGACTCCATAGCCCAAGTGCTGTATACCACAGACCGCGTTCGCGGATGTATCTACAAAACCACCTTCGACAAAAGCGCGCCCCATGCCCCCCATACCACCCTGTGGGTCAGCAATATCACCAAACCCTCGGCCATCCTTTGGCAAAAAAGCAAAAATCGTCTGCTCCTGGTTCAAGACACCCTCAATTCCAGCCTCATCGCCATCTCCATCAGTGATTCTAGCGTACAAACCCTCCGATCGCTCAACATCAACAAAGCCATGGGACTCGCCGAAGATGCGCAAGGCAATTTGTACATCGCTTCCGTGGGCGACAAATACATTTACCAACTCAATAAATACTACAGCGGCAGCCCCAAAGTGCTTCTGGGCGAACCCAAACCTGGCGACATTACCATCGTAAGTGAACGCAACGAATGGGTCTACACCTGCATCATCTGCGGCAAAGTGTTCGTCGCCGACATCCATAATTTCGGTCCCGACAGTGAAATCGTAGGCTGTGCAGGCGATAGCGCCACCACCTATAAAAATCCCTTCATCAAAAACATCGGCACGTTTGAAAAAGGCAATGAATTTCTGCTAGAACTCAGCGATGATCAAGGCAATTTCAACAAAGGATATGTGTTGAACCGCGTCAACGACACCCTCATTCCCGCACAAATCCAAGGGATTCTGCCCAAAAATATCGCCGCCGGAATGGGCTACCGCCTCCGCTGGAGCAGCACCAAACCCGAAATCAAAGGGGCCATTCAAATGACACAAATTCTTGAAGCACCAGCGTTGCTACTCTCCAATAAAGGACCTGTTCGATACGATTGCAACGGCCTCGGCATTCGCTTGAAAGCCCAAGATTCAGCCATTCTCACCGATTATACATGGCGCATCAACGGCAAGACAGTCACCGACTCATCCCAACACCTCACCGTCAAAGGCATAGACTCATCGCCACAGTTCGTACACCTCGAAGCCAAACAATCCGCCACGGGTTGCACGAGCCACGATTCGGTGAAAATCACCTTCGCCCCATCGCCCAATATACCGCCGCAACTCCCCACCCTGGGTGTTTGTGAGTCCGATTCCGTCACCCTGGGCGATACCCTGAGCAATACCACCTTCCACTATGCATGGAAAAACAACCAAGGGTGGAGCAGCCAAACAATGAAGCCACACCTCAAAGCGTTGCACACCGATACCTTTCATTGCACAATTACCTCAACCCAAGGGTGCACATCGCATACCACACAAGCGGTGGCCGTGACCTTGTACGACTCCATACGATGGGTTACCCAATCGGATACGCTGTTGGAAGTCACGTCCCAACAAAAAGATACGCTGTACTGGTATCACAATGGCAAACTCATTCGCGCCAACAAGCAGAATCAACTGTTACACCCCGATACAGGATGGTACCACGCCTGTACCGGCGTCAAAAAACGGATGGGACAAGTGGGCTGCATTCAATGTGTGGAGGGTTATTATGTATCACCCAGAATGGCTTCCACGCACAAGTTTGGTGACCAAACCCTCCGCATATACCCCAATCCAGCCCGCGACGTGTTGTACATTGAGGCCCCTGAAACTGTGGCTTGGCGTGTTTCAGATTTCCGTGGCACCATCATTTTATTTGGGAATGGAAGTGAGGTCAATATTTCAGATTTGAAAATTGGTATTTATTTAATCAACATCAACCATAATAAACCAATCCTGTTTTCTAGGTATTGAAGCTAGAGTTGTTCTACTTATTTTTGCATAAAAATCATAATTATGTCAGATGTTTCATCACACTCCGAAAACAAATTTCAATTATTGGATCTGTTGGTGTTAATTATGTCTTTTTATGTTTTAGGAGCGCTAATTGTAGATGCTTTTTTTAATCTCCCTGATGAAATCTCGCAATTACTTCTCTATATCGACAACTTTATCTGTTTTATTTTTTTCATTGACTTTATTGTTAGATTTTTTCAGTCTGAAAATAAAATTTCATTCATGAAATGGGGTTGGGTTGACTTATTATCAAGTCTTCCTATGATTGATTTATTTCGTGCAGGACGATTGCTAAGATTAATTAGAATTCTCAGAATTGTACGCGCCTTCAAAACGACCAAAAAGTTTATTGACCATGTTTATGCGAACAAAGCACAGGGTGCTTTCGCATCAATTTCTACATTGGCAGTTTTATTGGTGATCTTTTCTGCTATTGGTATCTTACAAGTTGAAACAGATCCTAACAGCAATATTAAGACTGCTGAGGACGCAATTTGGTGGGCATATGTCACCGTCACGACAGTTGGTTATGGAGACAAATTTCCTGTTACAACTGAAGGTAGAATTATTGCTGCAATATTAATGACGGCGGGTGTAGGATTGTTTGGCACTTTTACGGCTTACATTTCTTCTTGGTTCATATCCGACAAGAAGTAATTATCCGATCACCGAATTAACAGCATCAAATAATCGTTGCTTAAGAGCCACTATATTTTCAACTCCGGAAAACTCAAATTTTTCACCTGAAATCTCAACAAAATACTTACCTCTATTGGATAAAATCTTGCAGATAATCTTTTTGTTATTGTCATCCAAGAGCACATTGAAACTGTTTTTTTGGTCTCTGTATGTAATGCGATGATGGTCTTTTTTAAATAATTTATCTTGAATTAGAATTGTTTTGATTGCATTGTAAATAGCCAATTCTTCACCTGTTGTAATAACCACTCCACCGTTTTTCATCTCGTTTTCAATTACAATAGGTAAAGCATTTTGAATTGCATGCGAATTGATTCTTTTAGAAATTTCAGACTTGATACTCTCGGTTAATCTCTTGCCACCCATTCTCGCGTAGATAGATTTTATCCAATCCTCAGATGGCTCGATTAATTCATCAATAAACGCCTTTTCAAATCTTTGCATAAAGTAAACATCCTGAGCATCTTCGATGATTTTCTTGATATTGATTATACTCTTATGAAAAATTGAAATTGCCTCGACAAATTCATCGGTAAGTACACTAAAGTCCAATTTTAGAAATGGCTCTGGGTTCAAGACGTTAGGTGTATTTGAATCCTCAGCAAAAAAAAGCCATTCAAATCCATTGGTAAGTATTCCAACCTTTGCAGTTTTTACATTCCCGAAATAACTGTTCAATTGACTGCCATGCTTGTCATTTAACTTGACTCCAAGTTTCTTGCACTCCACAAGTATTTCAACCCTTTTTCCTTGCGTATACAAACCAATATCAGCCTTATCATTCTTCTTTCCCCAACCGGCATTCATCTCAGTCGCCATATCGTCTTGTCTACTGTAACCCAGTGTCTCAAAAATAGGTTCGATAAGATATGACCTAGTTTGTGCCTCATTCGTACAAGTTTCTATTAGTTTAGAAGGATCTAATTTTTCAAGTCCTTTTCGAACCGCATTTAAAACTCTTTTATCAACCATTTTCGTATAGTTTTATAAATAAACAACCAAGCCCACGGCGATCGACAAAATGCCGATGACTTGCAATACTGCCGCCTGGTACACCGATTTCATGTAGGCCGCCGGCAATGACATTCGGCGCATGCGCGTGATGCCCAACCCTTGCGTTACAAAAACGTACAAGATCAGCATCCCGAAATAAGCGTACAATGGATTGACACCCAGAGCCCAAAGCTTTTCAAAGCTGCCCGTAGCGCCCAATATCAGATAGAGGGCAATGATACCCACCAAAACAAACACACTCACCGTGCGGGTTTTGGCAAACGACGACATCAAATCATGTAGTTCTTCTGCATTCAACGTTTTCAATCCACGCTCACGGATTACCCTACCCCACAAAGTTGCCGCCAACGCAATGGCAATCCCTACGTAAAAAATAACTTCTGCATTCATCGCAGCAAAGTAAGGCAATTTGATTTAAACCCCTTCGCCCCAGTTGGCGAGCTCATCAGCACTCCACAGCCCTGGGAAGAAAATTCGACGTTGGTATTTTGGATGCATATACTTCCGCCAATCACTACCGCCCGTGGCCGCCGCCTCACCCAAATACTTACCCGCCGCATGGTAATGCGCCATCACCCAAGTCACATTCACCGTGTAATCGTAATGTCGCATCGCCGCAATCAACCCCGCATCCGACTTCACCTCCTCCGGCAACTGCTGAAACTTCGTCCACAAATTCGTCTGGTTATACCCTTCCATCTTGCGCAAAAACTCGGCTTTGTAGCGCTTTTCAAAATTGCTTAACAACGCATTCTTACGGCCTGTTTTATGGTCCTTGCCCGCCGCCTGCCAATACAAATGCTCATAGGCATGTTCGTAAGGGGTATTGCGATCAATGGTAGCGCGGAAACGGAAATCAATCAAATTGATCAACTCTGTACTGGCAAATTCAATCAATCGGTACTGCGCACTCTGAAAGCCACTCGCCGGCGTCAGCGTGTTGCGAAACTTCATATACTGCTCCTTCTCCATCCCGTCGCCCATGATAGAAAACGAACTCGAAAGCATGTCGAAATACCGACTTATCCTACGCAACTTCTCCGTAAAAAATGCAGCTTCCACCTCGGCTTTGTTCGATACTTGGTCGATCTCCCACAAAATCATCTTGAACAGCAACTCATTGATTTGGTGATACATAATGAACACCATCTCATCGGGCTGATCCGTTCTCTGCACTTGCAAACCCAACAACGCATCGGGCAAAATATAATCCCAATAAGTGATGGGGTTAGACCACGACAATCCCTCCAAATGCACATCGGGGTTCTGATCCATTGCGCGGTATTTCTCGTCGATCCGCTTCAGTATTTCTTCTCTGTCCATCATGAAACTTTCAAATTCTTGCTACAAATAACCGCTGAATCCCCCATTCTTCCCCCAAATCCCAGCATTTTTGTCAAAATTAATACCCAGAAAACTACAAAGTCCCTCGTCGTGCCTGTTCTGCCTCTATGCTTTCAAACAAAGCCTGAAAATTGCCTTTGCCAAACGATTTGGCACCCTTGCGTTGTATAATTTCAAAAAACAAGGTGGGCCTGTCCTCTACCGGCTTGGTGAAAATCTGCAACAAATAGCCCTCCTCATCGCGGTCTACCATGATACCCCATCGCTTCAACTCCTCCATGTCTTCCTCAATGATCCCAACACGGTCTTTCACCGTATCGTAATAACTACCGGGGACATATAAAAACTCCACCCCGCGCTTTCTCATCTCGCTAATGGTAAACACAATATCATCGGTGGCCACGGCAATGTGCTGACAGCCAGGCCCATGGTAAAAATCCAAATATTCCTCAACCTGAGATTTCTTCAACCCTTTCGCGGGCTCATTGATGGGAAACTTGATCCTACCATTTCCGTTGGTCATCACCTTACTCATCAACGCCGTATACTCGGTAGAAATGTCTTTGTCATCGAACGTCACCAAATTGGCAAAACCCATGACATCCGCGTAAAAATTCGACCAGCGATTCATCGCACCCAACTCCACGTTGCCCACCATATGATCGATGTACTTCAGTCCAGTGGGAGTAGGACGATACTCCGTTTCCCAAGGTTCAAAACCCGGCATAAAAACGCCCTGATAATTTTTTCGTTCCACAAAAACATGCACCGTTTCTCCGTAGGTGTGAATGCCCGATTTCACAACTTCGCCATAGGCATCCATACTCACGTGCGGCTCCATGTAGCTTTTCGCACCCCGTTTGATCGTTTCGTCGTACGCCTTCCTTGCGTCATCCACCCACAAAGCAATCACTTTTACACCGTCGCCATGCCTGCGAATATGGTCCGATATTTCACTGTTCGGATCAAACGGCGTAGTTAACACCAAGCGGATTTTATCTTGAACCAATACGTAACTCACCCGATCTCTAACCCCTGTTTCAAGTCCTGCATAGGCCAACTCCTGAAATCCAAAGGCCGTTTTATAAAAATGTGCCGCCTGTTTGGCATTGCCAACATACAATTCCACGTAATCTGTTCCGTTGATGGGCAAAAAATCTTGCGCTGCATCAAAAATCTTCTCTCCAGAATAATTGAAGTTTTTTACTTGAGTTAAATCGTTCATTTCCATCCTATTTAGTTTGTAATCCAAGAGGTATAATAATCTTTCACCTCGTAATTGAGGGCTTCTTTGGTAATCTTCAAAGGGTTGAAAGGGTCAATCATCACGGCCAACTCCTTTGTTTCCTTCTTTCCGATGCTTCGCTCAATCGCGCCCGGATGCGGTCCATGTGGCACCCCGCCAGGGTGCAGGGTAAACTGCCCCTGTTGGATGTTGTTCCTACTCATGAAATCCCCATCAACATAGTACAAAATCTCATCGGCATCGATGTTGCTGTGATGATACGGCGCCGGAATGGCCTCGGGATGATAATCATACATCCTCGGCACAAATGAACAGACCACAAAATTGCGTCCCTCAAACTGTTGATGAATGGGTGGTGGCATGTGAATCCTACCGGTAATGGGCTCAAAATTGAAAATCGAAAAGGCATAAGGATAGTTGTATCCGTCCCATCCCACCAAATCAAAAGGATGCGTTCCATAAACATAGGGATACACCAAACCCCGCTTTTTTATTGATATCTTGAAATCACCCTGCGCATCGTGCGTCTCAAAATGCATCGGTAATTTAAAGTCGCGCTCACAAAAAGGCGAATGCTCCATGTATTGGCCCAACTCATTGAGATACCGCTTGGGAGACCGAATGGGACTGTGAGATTCAATAAACAAGATCTTGTTGTTACTGCCATCAAACTCCAGTTGATACACCGTCCCCCGCGGCACAATGACATAATCGCCATATTCAAATTCTACGGTGCCGTACATGGTCTTTAACCGACCTGATCCGCGATGGATAAACAGCATCTCGTCAGCATCTGAGTTCTTGAAAAAGTAATCGGTCATGGAAGCGGAAGGACAAGCAACACCAATTTGCATATCGTCATTGACAAAAAACACCTTCCTACTTTCCAAATAATCGGCGCAAGGCGGGACCTCAAACCCCAGAAAACTCAGGCATTTCAAATTGTCCTCTATGGCAATTTCAGGGCGATGATTCACTGGCTCTCCAATGCTTTTCACCATGGTTGGCGGATACAAGTGATACAATAGAGAGGAAGAACTTGAAAAGCCCTCTGTTCCAAATAATTCCTCGTGGTACAGTTGGCCTTGTTCACCACGGAATACGATATGTCGCTTGTGGGGTATTTTGCCCGCGCGCTGATAAATGCTCATAGTAAATGTATTGTGAGCAAAAGTAGCCGGCCAGGAAAGGGCCAAACCATGATGAAGGTCAGTTCAAAACCTCAATTTTATCATAATTCACGGTCAAAAAAGTACCTTTGGCGGGTGGACATTATTTCATTTACTGCAGACTTTGTAAAGCGAACCCTGGAGGCCGCCGAAGGC